>CABQAB010000088.1 GCA_902461985.1 uncultured Bacteroidales bacterium
AAACTCGTGTGTACCGAAAGAGTTGTCCTCATTGGAATGACCCTTCCACTGCAACCGACGGCACGGCATCTACAACTCCGTCCTCATTGCATTGTATTACAGCCGTCTCATCTACATGACCGTCAGCGAAACGGCAGTCCCTGGCAAATACGACAGGCCCTCTTACGACCGCCTGTGCATTGTTCATGACAAGTACCTCAGTCCTGATGTCCATACAGATTTCAACGGTATCGCCATCTTTCCATTTACGTGACAGGCAGACATACCCCTTTTCCGGTACGGCATCCTCAGCCTCACCGTTGACCCTGACCATGAATCCGGAAGCTGCACATCCAGGAACACGTAGAGCCAATGTGAAATACGTTGGCTTCTTCGTTGAGATACCGATGACGGCCTTGCCGTCTACAGGGTAACCGGTATCTACAGTAAGGCTTACATTGTTCCTGCCGATGCTGAAGGATGCGCAGGACGGGAGATAAAGATTCACTGCCACAGCACTGTCCGACACTCTATATGCGACCTGCGGTATGAGTGCGAAACCTCTCGGACCGTTTGCGTTACAGCAATTGATATGCAGCCCGCACTGCTCTTCTCCCTGGTGCCTATGCCCTTCGAGTGGACTGTATTTTGATATCTGCGAGCCGTCATCCTTCATTGAAGCCATGAGCGCATTGTACATTGTCTTCTCAAACTGGTCAGCATACATCCCGTCCTGTGTCCTTTCAAGCATTCTCGCACAGAACTGCATCCAGGTGAAAGTCACGCATGTCTCCATCATGTGGTAGGTCGGTACCGTCTGTCTCGCACGTCCCATGTACCAGCATTCGAATGCTGCTCCGGAACCTGCAACATTAATCTCGTCGCGTATAATGCTCCCGGCGGTCCTGCAGGCCGCTTCAATGTAATCCCTGTTTCCTGTCACTGTGCCGAGTTCCATAAGACCCTCATAGCATGACATCATTTCATAAGCTTTCTGCCCGTTTTCAAAGGACCACCATGAAGAAGGGAACTTTGAGCGTTCCGATACCGGAATGTCGGCTAAGGCCTTGGAAATCAGTTGCGCACTGTTTTCTTTTTCAATGCTTTCCACAATTCTTTCGGCAAATTCAAGATAGTCCCTGTTGCCTGTTTCCCTATAAAGATACACGACGGGTTCCAGAATCGAGCAGCTCGCCATTCCGAAATAATTTCCTGTACGTGCTATGTCCATATTCCTGTCCCGGAGTTCCCGGATAAGGCAGTCAATGGACTTCGACACTGCGTCCAGGGCATTCATGTCCCCGGAAATCCTATAATATGCCAGCAGCGACAATGCTGTATATTTACGTCCCCATATATCCCAGTTTGTAAGGCGTGCCTCTGCAGTATAGTTTCCGATGTAGCCGTCCCCGTCCTGGGTGTCCATGAGGGCTTCAGCGGCATGGCGTATCTTTTCCATAAGTTCCGGCTGAGGGCAGTATCTGTATGAATTTATAGCCCCGAGCATCCATTTCCCGATGAATTCTGTCTTCCATGACCAGCTGTCATCACGGTGACGGAACGGCTCCACCAGTTCGTCCACATCCTGTGTCATCACCCTTCCGGCAATGCACAGGTCAATCCTGTCCCCTATATATCCATTGATTCTTACCTTGGCCGGTTCGGAGGCTGCAAGGCGTACGCATGCTGACAGAAGCATCAGCAGAACGGCAGTTGATTTGATATTCATTGCAGTCGTGTAAGGCGGTTGATTGGCATTGACGGGCTGAGGATGTCCTTGACAGTGGCTTTCTTTCCGGAAAGGCTCTGCCTCACGGTGCTTCTGATGTCGCGGACAGATGAGCCTATGAGGAAACTGTATTGTCCTGCAGGTGTTATCCATGCTGATTCCGACTCATCGAAAATGGCGAGGTTCTCCGCTTCTATGCGGATGGAGAGTGGCTGTGATTCTCCCGGCTGCAGTTCCTTTGTCTTGGCAAATGCGACAAGTTCCTTTACAGGAGTCTCTGTTCCGGAGGGTCTTGACACATAGACCTGTACAATCTCTTTTCCTGGTCTGTCTCCTGTATTTGTCACCGTTACTTCAAGGCAAAGGTCCTTTCCATCGGAGCTTATTTCTGCAGGGGAATAGCCGAAAGTCGTGTATGAAAGTCCGTACCCGAAAGGGTATGACACCCCTTTGCCGAATGATTCGAAGTATCTGTAGCCTACATATATGTCCTCTTCATATATGGTATGGTCAATATTCCTGTTTTCGCGGGAATGGGCTTTTCTGTTTGCTCCGAAGATGATTCCCGTGTCTGCGTTATGTGGAAAGTTCTGGTCGGAGGCATGGTCGCTGTAATCTGTCGGGAAGGTCATAGGAAGCTTTCCGCTCGGGTAGGACTTGCCGGAAATGACATCCGCTATGCTGTTGCCTCCTTCCTGGCCGCATTGCCATGTGCAGAGTATGGCATCCGGAAGATTCTTCCATGAACTGGTCTCTATCACACCGCTGATATTAAGGATGACTGTTACGCTTTTGCCTTCGGCATGGAAGGCCTCGCAGACATCTTTCAGCAGACTGCCCATGACGGGGTCCAGATAGAAACTTTCTGTGGAGCGTTCAGCAAATTCTCCGGCTGCAATCCCGACGGAAACCACAGCGGCATCGTTGCGCCCGGCCAGTTTCCTGATGGCTGAGCGGCTGATGCCCAGTTCCCTCGGACGCAGTTTCGCAGCCATGTGAAAGGTCTTATCCTCTTTTTCCAGCCGAGCCTTTTCAGCGGCAATGTGTGCCATGTACACGCTTTCCAGTTCACGGTCCGTCGAGTATCCTGCATTCCTGAATCCTTCCGGCAATGATATGGTATATGCCCTGTTGACATCTCCTGAGCCGCTGCCTCCGGCTATCATGTCATAGGCACAGTTGCCGAACAGGGCGACTGTCCTTATATCATCACTGAACGGCATGGCTCCGTTGTCATTTTTCAGCAGTACCATTCCTTCGGGAGCAATCTTCCTTACAAATTCCGCATGGCCTTTGAGGTCCGGCCTGTCGGAATGACCGAATCCTTTGAAGCGCGGCGTGCGCATGATAAGTTCAAGGACTTCGCTTATATTCCTGTCCATGACAGCCTCATCAAGTTCGCCTGATTCCATGGCTTCCATAAGACGGTCATACTCAGCGGCATACCCCGGCTGGAGCAGATTGTTGCCCGCCTTCATCTGTGCTGCCGCATCGCTGCCGCCGAACCAGTCCGAGACCACGACACCATCATAGCCCCATTCGTCTCTCAGCAGAGAATCGAGAAGTTCCGGACTTTCTGATGTGTAGAAGCCGTTAAGATAGTTGTATGATGACATCACGCACCAGGGATCAGATTTTCTGATGGCAGTCTCAAATCCTCTGAGATATATTTCGCGCAACGCCCTTTGTGACACAATGGATTCGTTGGCCTTGCGGTTTGTCTCCTGATTGTTGGCGGCAAGGTGTTTTACGCAGGCTCCCACACCGCACTCTTGTATGCCCTTGACATACGCAGCCGCTATTTCTCCGCTGATCAACGGGTCTTCGGAATAATATTCATAATTCCTTCCGCAGAGCGGATGTCTTTGAATGTTGAGGGCGGGGGCGAGCATGACATCAATGCCGTAGTCACGTGCCTCTTCTCCGATTGCCTTTCCGATTTCCCTGGCGGCCCCGGTATCCCATGTGGCTCCTATCAGTGTCGGCATAGGGAAGTGGGTGCAGAAATAGGAGGAAGTGTCATTGTCCCTTTGCGGGTCAATCCTCACTCCGGCCGGACCGTCGGAAAAGACTATTGCGGGTATTCCAAGCCTCGGAATGGGGTATGTCGTGCCTGCAGCCCCGGGTACTATCAGTTTTGTAGACCCTATCACCGCCTGGTCGCCGTTGTCCAGTCCCTCCATTCCCGTCCCTATTACGAATCTTGCCTTTTCGCTGCGTGTCATTGCCTTCACGACTTCCTCCAGAGGGTCTTTCCCCAGTTGAGGCGGATTATTCCCGCAACCTTGTACAACATACGCTGCGGCTAAGACTGCCGCCATAAATCCTTTGACTTTCATAACTGCATCATTATTTCGCCTTGACCTTTATTACCCTTTTGAGCTTCCCGTCTGTCGTTTCTTCCCTGACCTGATAGGTCAATGGTGTCGATTTCTGTATCAAAGACAGCATCTGATCGAAGGAAGCCCTCTCGAACGTTGCATGGAGAATGGCGTCGGACAGACGGTCATCCACTTCAAAATCAGCATCGTATACGAGTCCTATGCGTTTGAATACATTTTTCAGAGGTTCATTGTTGAAAGCAAGCCTTCCGTCTCTCCATGAGATGTTCTTGTCTGTATTGCCGAGGTAAAGGACCCCTTTCTTTCTGTTTGAGTTATACACTACCGTCTGTCTCGGCGACATAGTGTATGTCCACTTGCTGTCGTGTACATTTACCACCCCTTCGGTCAGAGTTACGGCCGCGATGCTGTCCCGCGCGTATGAGCAGACGTTGAATTCAGTGCCGACTGCCTCTATTCCGAATCCTGAGGGCGTGCTTACCCTGAACGGATGTTCTGCATCCTTCGCAACTTTGAAGAAAGCTTCCCCGTCGATTTCAACAGCCCTGGGGCCATCTTTGACCTGGGAGTATTTTATGCTGCTTCCCCCGTTGAGCCAGAGTTCAGTGCTGTCCGGCAGCATAGTATGGACCACGCTTCCCGGCATGGCTGCAATCTCGTGATTTATGGCAAGAGGAAGTGAAGACTGGACATCACGGCTGAAATACAGATAGCCGGAAAGCAGCATCAGCGGAAATGAAAGTCCCGCGGCAACCTTCAGAAATATGTTGCCGACCCTGTCACGCAAAGCCGGCTGCTTCTGCAGACTTATTCTCTTCAGGATATAGTCAAGAGATTCCCTCGTGTCAATCGTATCTGCAATCAGGGGAGAAATGCCGGCATCCCATACGTTCTTGATTTCACAGAAATTTTTCGCAGCATCGTCAGACGCCGCTATTTTCTGAGCCAGTTCCTTCAATTCGGCTCCGTCTGCATCTCCCGACAGACTCCGTACAATCAAATTGTCATCAACTGTTTTCATATTTTCAGATAGTAGGAAAATGTTTCTTAATCGTTGCCCTCAATTGTCTTATCACATTGGTTATCCTGACTTCTACAGTCCGCCGTGAAATGTTCATGGACTTGGCGATATCGTCGTATTTGACACCATCCCAGCGGCTCATCTTGAAAATGGCCACAGATTTGGCGTCAAGAGAGGAGAGTGTGTCGTCAACAAGCTTTTTCAACTCGTCGTAAAGGATATAGTTGTCAAGAGCCGCAGAATTTATGTCCATGGACAAGAGCAGGGCAGCCGAATAGCTGTCCTTCACGCGGCGGTGTTTGATTGCATCCAGACAGTCGTGCCTGACGCTCCGCAGAAGAAAACTTCTGAGATTACTGATGTCGAGCCTTTCCCTGTGTTCCCAGATTTCCACGAAAAGGTCCATCACTATATCCTCACATTCATCCATATCAGTTATGAATGAATTGCAATACAGCACAAGACTTCGATAATATCTCGAAAAGATTGCAGCAAAGGCGTATGAATCGCCTTTGCGCAATCTTTTCAGAAGAAATCCGTCATCGGGAATGTTCACTTCTACCATCTAATCAATCAAATCTCTCAACTTTCCAGTCTTCTATTTCCCTGAGCGAGATGTCGAATCCGGGGCGGGTTAAATGCAGGTCAAATATATAAAGTTTGCCGCTTTCAAAGTTCAGGCTGCCGAGCTTTTTGCGGAACGGCAGGCCGTCGATGTCGCATCTGACGGTGACTGAGGATGCGGCCGGCATCAGGAGGGATTCGGCAATCTGCCCGTCCGTTTTCATTGCAATTGCAGACGGCTCTCCAGATGATGCCATACAGCCCCCGGACATGGAGAACACTCCTTGGACCGGCACGCCTTCAATCTGCGGATTGAGCCCTTTGATGGCATCTGCCGGCACTTCTTCCGCAGCGCTTATCTCGAAACGCACCAGACTCAGCACGTGTTTCATCTGCAGTTTGACCGGAGACAGTGAAGGATATTTGTTTCTGGCATTATCCGAATACAGATAGTCGCTCAGAACTGCTTTTTCATCTGTGCTGACATCAAGAGCCAGGGTTTTGCTCTCAGCCGCCGATGCCGAATACGGATAGAAACACACGAAGTTCACCTTTGAAGCATCGGACGGATATTGCGGCATCACATCCTGGCCGGCAGGGTTCAGCACTCCCTCGGCATCCGCTGTCAGTCTCAGGCATGCAGCCGAAGACATGCCTTCGGCATCCGAACTTGAGTACATGAACATCCCCACTTCCTCTCCACCTTCCCAATTTTCTGGAAGAGCACTGTCAAAAGGTAGTATGCTGGCCTTCATCTGCACGGTCATAGGCTCTCTGTCCATATTGCCGCCTTCGTATATGTCTTCACAGGAGGCCGTCATGCAGACGAGAGCTATGCCGCCAAGTGTATATAATGTCTTTTTCATAGTCTATATCAAGTGTTATTGTATTTTGACGCATCTTACGTTCAGCGCGTTGGCCGTGCTGTAGTTGTGATAGTTGTCAGTCTGGATATAGTTTCCGTCACCTGCGGCTACTGCACAGTTCTTCAGTCCATGCATCGTGCTGCTGTAAAGCATCACTAAACTGCACTCTCCGAATGTGCCGTTGAATTTCATGCGTCCGCTCTTTGGATATGTCGCAATCGCATCAGCAGAGCTTAAACTTGTCCATGGAGATTTTCCGTTCTTATAGGCAGGAACCATCCATCCTTCAGGACATGGGTCGAAAACGCCTTTCTCGCCCGTGGCTTCTTCAGACCAGAAGTTAGGCCCGTATTCAAAAGCAGCATTGCTGTCGGTCGTTATCCAGCTGTACGGCTCGCCGCCGGCTGTGACGAAGCAGGCCGGATCTTTGATGACTCGGCGCATGTTCTGCCCCTGAATGGAATTCCATACATCTCCCGTCGTGTATTTCACCTCGGCATTGTTGATGTCATACAGCGGTACTGAAGTTATTAACGCTCCGTCTTCAGGGAACTTGTCAGTAAATCCCGCGTATGGAGTATTCTTGGCACCCTGGTAGTACATTCCGACAGAGAGCGGGTCGTTCACGTCCGGAGTCATCGCTCCGAGGTTGCGGTCCATGAACATATAGTCCGTGGCTCCGTCGCCGTTGTTGTCGATTGCGCTTGTTTTTTCGTCAGGATTGAAATCCGTGACCCATATATGCCATGACCAGGCTTTCACTTCTTCCATCTTTACGGATACGAGCGCGTTGCCTCCGTTTCCGCCGTTGGTCTTGACCGTGATTGTGCTTTGCTCGGGATTCTCCGCATCGGCATTGAGAGTGACTTCGCTGATAAGGCTCTGCGTATCCTGCCAGATAAGTTCCGCGCTGAGCTTGTCTGCGTCGCACTGTTCGGCATTGTTGTACAGTTTACCGCTGTTGATGAAATTGATTTTCCGCCATACCTCGTAGGCTTTGAGCACAGGGAAAGTCACGGATTCACCCGGCTTTACTATGTAGCAGTTAGGAAGGTCGGCAATATTGAAAGTTTTGTCAAGAGTGAGATTTATTACCGCTATTCCACTCTCCGGGAAGACTATTTCCTTTTCAAGTGTCACAGTTTTCGCAGCACTATGATTTTGGGTGGTGACCTCAAAGCTGAGTTCCGAGCCTGCCGGGATAGTCGTAGGGTTCACCACTAAGTAAACTGCATTCTTGTCCGTCCCGAAGACCGGAGCGCCAGCACCGTATTCGGCTGAGACTGTGGCAGTGCTGCTGCTCCAGCTCCCTATCCTGGCATTGTCGAGAGCGACTGATGCACATCCTGCCAGAACTGTCCCTTCTGGAGCGGTGAACTTCAGTGATTTTACTTTTTCTCCGCTGAGAGTCGCCCCTTTGAGGTTTATCTTCAAGACCGAGAATATTCTCTTGAATGTCAGGTCATTGACTGTGACGGCTTCATTTTCGACGG
>CABQAB010000089.1 GCA_902461985.1 uncultured Bacteroidales bacterium
CTTGACGCTGAATTCACCCTTCTCGATTTTCACGATGGAGAGGTTGTTTGAAGTCTCCACAAGCCCTTCGATTTCGCTGCTCATCCTTTCGACTCCGTCAGGACAGGCGAGAATGGCGCGGATATATGCAAGTGCCCTCTCTTCAGGGACATAGAGACATTCATCTTCACTGCAGGTGCCGTCACATACATAAGGTGCGAAACTCATCTTCGCATCAGGGTCAGTGACTGCATATTCCTTTTTGATTTCCGCGAACGCCTCCGCCGCAACGGCTTCGGCTTTTGCTATGCCTGACTTCGGGATATAAACCGTAGCGAACGCCTCACGTGGGATTGCATTGCGGAGTGTGCCTCCTTCAAGGTCAAGAAGTTTCACGCCGGCGTCCCTGAGGAGTTTGTAAAGTATGCGGGCTATGACCTTGTTGGCGTTGGCACGGCAAAGGTGGATGTCCGAGCCGGAGTGTCCTCCTTTAAGTCCAGTTATCGCCAATGACCAGCACTCCCAGTCCCCGTCCGGTTTCGCCGGAGTATATGTGTCGCTTGCAGTGGCGTCCAGACCGCCTGCGCAGCCTACGCAGATCTCCCCTTCGTCCTCGGAGTCGAGGTTTATGAGGATTTCACCGTTCAGCAGACCCGGTTTGAGCTGCTGCGCTCCGGTAAGTCCTGTTTCCTCGTCAAAGGTGATAAGGACTTCAAGCGGACCGTGCTTGATGTCATCAGATTCAAGAATCGCGAGAGCCATTGCGACTCCAAGTCCGTCGTCCGCGCCGAGAGTAGTGCCCCTGGCCCTTACCCAGTCACCATCTATGTATGTCTCAATCGGGTCGTTTTCGAAGTCGTGAACCGTGTCAGCGTTTTTCTGTGCGACCATGTCCATATGACCTTGAAGAATCACGCCTTTGAGATTCTCGCAACCGGGAGTCGCAGGCTTGCGGATGATGACGTTACCTATCGGCTCGTTGTCTATTATGGTCTCGAAGCCGTGGCTTACTCCCCAGTCATAAAGATATTTTGCGATTTTTTCCTCGTGCTTTGAAGGTCTCGGAACACGTGTGATTTCATAAAAATTCTTCCACAGAAGCTGTGGAGACAGGTCTTTGATTGTCATAATATATGTCGTTTAATTATTATTCTGCTTTCTTTTTCACAGGAACAGGAACAAGTTCCTCATATTCGTTCACATATCCTAACTGAGGCACCGTAATGCTGCCCTGAAGCAGGACTGTAACGCCGTCACGCAGACGCACCGTGCACTCTGCGGGCACGAACTCGCGCCGGACTGTCCACTCCATACCCTTGGGGGCCTTCTTTTTCTTCTTTCCGTCCTCAACCACAGGTTCTTCTGTCTTTTCCGGCAGATTGAGCGGAGTGACTTCAACTGTCACCATCCTTCCTTCGAGATGGTTTGCCGGCAGAATTCCGTTGTCGGAGACCCTGAACGCCACATACACCCCCTCGGCATTCTCAGCAGTCGGAACGACCGTAAAATCTCCCTTGAGATTGTCAGTGAGCGTGTAGCCGAGGAAGAGTTTGAGAAGTTCGTCTTCCTGACGGCTGAATTCTTCAAGCGTGAGCCTCAGGCTTTCGCCGGAGAGGGACATATCCGTATCTCCCGTGAGAATCTGATGGCGTTTCTGCCTGATTGTCATAATCTGGTCGGCTGCCATCGACGCTGCCATCTCGACATTGCGCTGCCCCACCGAGTTCTTGAGCAAAGGTGCAGTCGAAAAATCGGCCCTGTCAGGAAGTGCGCTGCCGAATTCATAGACAAGTTCCTCCTTAGGCTCGATCGTAACCGGAGAAAGGCTGACGGATTTGAGCCTTGTTGTGTTGGACGAGTTCTGGCGGGCATCCACGCCGAGATACTTCTGTGCATATTTGGCATAAGGTCCGGCAAAGAACCGCTCATGAACGGCCTCTACCGAAATTTTCAATACCACGTCTGCTTCGGGCTGCCTATCCTGTCCGCAGACCGCTTTAGTCTGTCCATAACCTGAGATGGCACAGGAGATCGCCACCATTGTCAAAATAATCTTCTTCATAATTCACACTGTTTGGTTCCGCTATTTCCACCTTTTGTGAGACCACAGCCAATTGTCAGGGCGGCGGTTGATTTCCGCCTCAAGCTTGTCGTAGTAACTGCGGATGATATCGAACGCGCTCATTTCCCTTCCGTCGGCGCATATTTCTTCAAACGAGATTTCATAATGCCCCCTCTCCACCCTTTCATAGTTCATATAAAGGACTGCGGAACCGAATTTATGGGCTATTTCCGCCGGAGCGAGGAAGGCTTTAGTCGGCTGGTGCATGAAAGAACCTATGTCCACATAGGACACATAAGGACTCTGGTCTATGCCGAGGACATATACAAGGGGGTCCGGATCGTTTCTATGGTTTATCATATACCTCAGCAGATGTTTTGACTCCAAAAGGATATCCTTTTCCGGGTTCATGGCGAGACGGCTTTTTCTGAAAAACTCATCCGACACCTTGCTTGTCAATGCTTTATAGACACAGCGCAAAGAGTCCACAGGCACCGGGAACTCGTCCATATCCTCGCAGCGGCAATATGGCATGCCCCCTAAAAGTTCCCAGTTTCCGCAATGGGAGTACAGGACTATGACAGATGGAGCGGATTTATATGCCTTTTCGAGGACTTTTGCATTCTTGACGGTCAGGATTCCGGACTTTTTAAGCCTCCGCGGACTGGACCCGGAGAACCATATCATTTCGGTAAATATTTCCGCCAGATGCGTATAGAAACGTTTTGAATAACTCTTTATCGTGTCGCAATCGACTTGCGGAAAAGACCTTCCGAGATTCACCGCCACGACATCCCTCCTGTAGCCGGCAACCGAACGGAGCACCCAGGCTATGAAGCCGGACCAGAAGTAATGTACCTTGAGCGGAAACCAGGAAAGAAACCTTGTTATGGCCACCAATATATGTAACGCACACTTTCTCATATTCTGCAAATATAGTGAAAGCCGAGCGCAGAAGCAAAATTTATTTTGGTTATGCTGAGGCGCATCCTATATAGGCTCACAAAGTGAGACCAATTTATCAAATTTCTTGTAAAAACTCCAGACAGATTATAATTTTGTACTACAAACCTTGGGGCAGAGAAACGCTCAAGTTTGCACAAAACGAATATGGATATGGACAGAGTTACAGCAGAAAAGCTCAGGAACTGGGCCGGGACATACAACGACAGACGGTATTTCGAGGAGGACCCTATTGCGTTCCCGCGCCATTTCGCGGAAAAATACAGGGCCGGCCTGTGCGGAATCGCCGATGTGGAAATAGCAGCCGTCATTGCTGCGCATCTTGCCTGGGGGCGGAGATCGATGATTGTAAGGGACTGCAGGAGGGCGCTGGATGAAATGGGATGGAAACCTTATGACTATGTGATGCGCGGGAGTTACCGGGACGAGGACTGCAGCCTGCACAGGACCGTGAAATGGTGCGAGTTCGCGAAGCTGTGCGCCAATCTCCGGGCAGCCTATTCCGAAGGCACGAGCCTTGAAAAACACGATGCAGACTGGTTCAGGACACGGATATACGGACAGAAAAGCGATTTGAAGGCGGCCAACAAGAAAATAAACATGATGCGCCGCTGGATGGTGAGGAATGACGGAAAGGTTGACCTCGGAGTGTGGAAGGACAGCGACCCGCGCGAGCTGGTCATACCTTTGGATGTGCATGTGTACACTGTGGCTACGGAGTTGGGCCTTACACAGCGCAGGAGCCAGAATCTGCTGACTGCGATGGAGATTACGGACAGTTTCAGGGAGATTTTTCCGGACGACCCCTGCCTCGGGGATTTCGCGCTTTTCGGCTACGGGGTGAGCCGAGGAAAGGATTCAGCCGGGGACGCCATATAAGCCGGCTATTCCCTGCATAGAAAGATATAATTGAAAATCAGCAGCGTATAAGCAGAAAACTGCATCTAATAGGGAGATTAACCGCCATGTCAATGCCTAAACTCTACATCGTTTCCGGAAGCAACGGCTCGGGGAAGACAACGGCTTCATATACCCTCCTGCCTGAAATGCTCGAATGTAGCGAATTCGTGAATTCCGACGAGTTCGCCAAAGGGCTCTCACCCTACGAGCCGGAGAAAGTATCGCTGCAGGCAAGCCGATATATGCTTATGAAGACGCGTTACCTGCTGCGCAAGAAGAAGGATTTCGGAATCGAGACCACTCTTGCGACGAGGACGCTGCTGAGGATGGTCAGGGAAGCCCAGAAAGAGGGCTATTTCGTGACCATACTCTATTTCTGGCTGGAATCTCCGGAGATGTCAATGGAAAGGGTGAAAGACAGGGTGAGCAAGGGAGGTCACAACATTCCGCCTGAGACCATCGTACGACGTTACTATATGGGACTGGAATATTTCTTTGACGATTATGTCAAAGCGTGTGACAGGTGGATTCTCGCGGACAATTCACATCCGCCTTTCAGAGTTGTGGCCGAGGGATTCAGAGAGAGCGGCGAGTGCATCGTGAGGGATGCGGAAACATTCGAAAAAATAAAGAACGTTGTGCTCAGGCAGAATGGGGAAATCATAAACACCGAAATCGGGAAGGACTCGGACGAGGGAAAGAAGGATGACGGGAACAAAGATGAATAAGAGGGATTTTGCGGATATTTTCCATGTTGATGCCGCATCGCTCGAAAAACTTATGGATGAAGCCCGCGGATACGGTGCCGGCTATGCAGACTTGTATTTCGAGTGCAGTTCGGTGATGAATCTTATGATGAAAGACTCTGCCGTCACTTCCGGTGGCAGGCATGAGGATTTCGGTGTAGGCATCAGGGTGCTGGACGGGGACAGGACCGGCTACGCCTATTGCGAAACGACCGATTATCAGGCCATGAGACAGGCTTTGCGGGCGGCATGCTCGATTTGCGCCGGTGGTTGTTCCGGCGGTGCCGCTGCCCGGGATGGAGGCCGGACGGAGAGTCTGTTTGACTATAATATGCGCGGAGGTAGAGCCGGGTGTGAACTTGGTGGCCATCCGTTTAGGAGCGATGGTTTTGCCGGAGGATTGCCCCTGAACAGCTGGGAAGAAGCCGACCTGAACGTAATGGCGGATGTGCTGAGACGCATTGACGCTCAAATCAGAAGCCATGAGCCGAGAACCGTGAAAGTTGTCGCCCAGCTGTCCGGAAAGATGAGCCGTGTCATGATGTTCAACAGTTTCGGAGAACTGTGCTGCGACGAGCGCCCTTTGGGAAGCGTAGCCGTTTCGGCTGTGTTCAGCGGAAACGGCAGAGACGGCGTGCGGAATGTCACCAAATCGGCTTCGCTCAGTTTCCGCTCCGGGGCCGAGATGCTGTCGGAGGCTTTTGTCGGCGAACTGACGGACAAGATTCTAAGCGGCATTGACGAGAGATTTGAGGCCATACGTCCGAAAGGCGGGAAAATGCCCGTGGTGATGGCAGCCGGGGCTTCCGGCATCCTGCTCCACGAAGCCATGGGACATGCTTTCGAGGCTGATTTCAACCGCAAGGGCCAGTCGGTCTTTTCAGAAAGACTCGGTCAGAAAATATGCCCCGAAGGCATCACAATCATAGATGACGGGACTATTCCGGGCAACCGCGGCTCGAATGTATACGATGACGAAGGAGTCGCCATGCAGAAGACGGTTTTAGTGGAAAACGGAGTGCTGGCCAGTTATATGCACGACCGCATCAGCGCAGCCTACTACGGTGTCTCCCCCACCGGCAACGGAAGAAGGGAAAGTTTCCGCTACAGTCCCCTGCCCCGCATGAGAGCCACCTATATGGATTCGGGCAAGTATGCACCGGAAGAGATTGTGGCGTCCGTGAAACGCGGCATCTATGTCAATGAATTCTCGAACGGTCAGGTAAACATAGGCGAAGGGGATTTCACTTTCTATGTGAACAGCGGATTCCTGATTGAAAACGGCCGTCTGACAGCACCGGTCAAGGACATCAACATCATCGGCAACGGTCCGAGAGCCCTCGCAGACATCCGTATGGCCGGCAATGACATGCAGATTGACAACGGAGCGTGGACATGCGGCAAAGAGCAGTCCGTCCCAGTCTCTGTGGGCATCCCGACCATACTCGTCGGCTCACTCGCCGTCGGAGGCGAATAGGGCCGCTCTGGTTTATCCGTTAGCGATATCTTCGTATTTCATACGCAGATATATATTTTTAGCACAACTTCCGCAACTTATCTTTTAAAAGGGCTCCCTAAAGGGAGCTGACGCGAAGCGGCAAATTCAGTATGTCAGCCCGACAATCCATATCGGGAGTTTCTTTCCTACAGGAAATTCATGATTGTCAGCAAGAACGTATGAATCAGGAATATCGGCGATCTGCTCAAAAGACTTCTTCTCTCCACCGACCTCAAAAGTGATTTTACCATCGATTCTGAAGTCTCCGGCAGCTTTGCCATATTCCACGGTGTGACTCCCTATCAGTTGATTTACCACAAAACACTCCCGAACCGTCCCGATCTGTGCATCTTCACTCAAAGCATGTAGCAGATTGGTGTTGTGGACATAAATCTTGTCCGGCTTCTGCATCTTGGTCACCGACTTGTTGTCAGAATACAGAAGATGAAGCAGCTCAGCCCTTTCCATTGAACCCAGATAACTCAGAACAGTAGCCTTATTGATTTCCAGATAGGATGCGAGTTTTGCAATATTCACCTCATAAGGAAGATTATTGGAAAGAAACAGGAGCATAGCCTTGATTTTACGGGTATAAGCAGGTTCGATGCCACAAAAAAGTGTCATTTCCTGTTCAATTATATAATTGACTACATTTTCAATTCTTGAATAATATTCAACTTCATTTCCATCGTAAAATGGATAATAACCCACTCTCAAATATTCTTCAAACATTTTTTGAGGTCTGCATAAGGCGTTTATTTCGTCACAAACTTCAGCCGGATTGCTCAAAATTTCTCTCAGCGTCCTCGATTTAATCCTGATACCATGATAAAAATTCAGAAATTCCCTGAACGAAAGTCCTTCCATAGTGTACGAGAGAGCACGTCGTGACAAGTCTGCATCAGCATTGAGAATCTGTATCAGAGATGACCCGGAAAAGGTGATTTTGAGCTTCGGATATAAATCATTGATTTCTTTAATCTCACGACTCCATTGCGGATATTTGTGAACTTCGTCCAGAAACAGATGTTCTCCTCCCAATCTATAGAACTTGTCAGCCAGATCCAGTAATGTGTGAGTGGTAAAATATATATTGTCAAGCACACAATACAGGGCTCTTCCGGCACTTATTCCGTAGGTACGCCTGATATATTGACGGATCATAGTTGACTTGCCAACTCCACGGGAACCTTTTATGGCCACCAAAGGCTTTTCCCAATTGATCTTATCAATCATATCCCGGACAATACCCATTGGCACCTGGGAGATGAACAGACTATGCTTATTGAAAAGAGTTTCCATCCTATATCTCTAATATTCCTATGCAAATATAAAGAAAAAGCTTATTTAAACAAGCGATATTTATTAAAAATCGGTTAGTGCAATAACCTCGATGTCGCTCCTACGGAACCTCCCTTGCGCTCCCTAAAGGGAGCTGGCGCAAAGCGGCTGAGGGTTAGAAGGGGCATCAGCCTCATCCCGACACAAAAAGAGGAGCATTGCAGCACCAAGACGGCTGCAGCCGTCGCGGCGGAGTGACAGAATGAAATGGAGGAACGGAGACGCCGGGCGGAATGAAATGCAGCCCGCATGCCCCTCGGGGCCGTCAGCCTTTGGCTGACCGGGGGTAGGAAGGATCTCATCCCGACACAAAAAGAGGAGCACGTATGCTCTTTCGCCCATTCTTCGGAGCGCAGGCGCGACCCAAGGGTTCAAGGGAGAACGCTCCCTTGCGCTCCCTAAAGGGAGCTGACGCGAAGCGGCTGAGGGTTAGAAGGGGCATCAGCCTCATCCCGACACAAAAAGAGGAGC
>CABQAB010000090.1 GCA_902461985.1 uncultured Bacteroidales bacterium
ATCTCGGCTCCGAAGAGGCTGACGGTCTCACATGGAGCGGGGCAACTACATTCGACAAAGCCTATGATGAGGCGGTGGAAGGCGAGGAGATACATCTCGCTGCAGGTATATATTGCCCTACAACAGTTCTAAGCGGTGCCGATGCCGGAGAACCTCGCAACAAGACATTCTTCATAGACAAGAACATTACCGTCATCGGCGGATATTCAGCCAATCCGGCGGCCGGTGAAACACCTGACTGGAAAACAAACAAGACCGTATTCAGCGGAAAACTGACGGATGGTTCAAGCGTTTGGCACACGATGGTAGTCGGTGCCCCTGTGTCGGCAGAAGGCAGGACCGCCACTATAAAAGGATTGTACATCTCAGACGGAAATGCTGCCGGCAGCCCGACTCCAAGCATAAACGGGCAGAATCTTCCAGCCGGCAGGGCAGGTGGAATTGTCGTATCCGGCAACACGAACGTAATATTTGAAGACTGCGAAATCTCCAGCAACTATGGAAATGAGTGTGGCGCAGTATGTATAAATCTGAATAAAGAAGGTTCGGTGACCTTCAACCGCTGCCTGTTCCTGAGCAATGAGGCTACAGGCACCAACGCCGGAGCAATAGGAAGCACCAAGTCCCGCTGCTTCATATATGACTGCACTTTCGACTCCAACAAAGCCAAATCCAACGGGGGAGGGATAATGATTGACGGGCACTGGAGCCAGACCACAGGTGACCAGACCTATATGTATGTCTACAATTCGACATTCACCAACAATGAATGTGGCGGAGCCGGCTCTGCTTTCTATGGAATCTGGGGCGACCATGCCGCTATTGTAAACTGCACATTCTCCGGCAACAGTAACAACGGAGAATGGGGTGCAGTGGCAATCCATATCGGAGAACTGGACATTGTCAACACCACGATCAGTTCCAACTACGGAAAAAAGTGCGGAGGACTGGCCGGAAAGAACGATTGTACAATCCGCGTGTGGAACTCCATAATCTCCGGCAATACATCAGACCTGGAGGGTTCCGAAGACATCGCCTACGAGAATGCAAGTCTGGCGAAGATAAGTCTTGCTACAACCATTACCGGAAACACAATGTATGACGCTTCAGGTTCGTCGTCTTCCTGCCTGTTCGACCCGGCGTCAATGCTGGAAGCGCTTGCCGACAACGGAGGAGAGACCATGACCATGGCTCTCAAAGGTGAGTCCAATCCTGCTGTAAGCGGTGGCCTCGGCGCGGAACAGCTCGCTGCTTTGGCTCCTGATACAATTGTTCCTGTCAAAGACGCTTCAATTTGTGCAAAAGACCAGAGAGGGGAAAACCGTACGGGCAGGCATATGGGTGCATGCGCGAAATGATACTTTGACGTGAAAGATTCCTCAAGTCTGGACAACATCCTCCTGGAAAGGGTTAAAAAAGGTGACAAAGACGCTTTTGGCATCCTTTTCAGGAGGTATTATGCCCGCTTGTGTGCCTACGCTTCCCTTTTTGTCCATAGCCGGGACATCTCGGAGGAAATCGTGATGAATCTTTTTGCAGACCTGTGGGAGAAAGGCAGGTTCGGGAAAATAAAATCCATGCAGTCCTATCTGTTCCGTTCAGTGCGCAACTCCTGCCTGAACTGGCTTCGGGACAGAAACGATACGGTGCAGATTGACGACTGTCTGTCCGAACTGGTGGAAAACGGAGATTCCGACCTCGAAATAAGGGAGCTGAACCGTTTCATCGAGGAGGCGGTGATGTCTCTGCCGGACAGATGCAGGATAGTGTTCCTGAACAGCAGGGAAGGGGAGATGAGCCATAAGGAAATAGCCGAGCGTATGCAGATATCTACCAAGGCAGTCGAAAAACATATTACCAGAGCCTTGAGGACCATCAAGGAGTATATAGTTAAAAACAGTTGAAAATGAGACGACAGAAGAAAATACCATGGAATGAGATAATCAGAAGATTCAAGGGTTCGGAGGATGCGGCGAGCAAATCCCGTCTGGAGAAATGGCTTGGAAGCAATCCTCTGAACAGGAGTCTTTTTGACGATCTGTCTTCGTTATGGGGGACGGTGTCAGACATGGAAGGCTGCGATGTGGATGTCGAGGCTGCATGGGCGAAGGTCAGCCCTGTCGCCATCCCGTCCCGCGTGATGTCAGGGGCAAGGCCCCGTCTGCTGAGAAATGTGGCCGTGTCGGCAGCCGCTGCCATAGTCCTGTTCGTTTCCGGCTATATGCTTTCAGACTTCACGGAAAAAGAACCTCTCAGTATAGACCGTTACACTTCTCTGAAAGGCAGGTCCGACGTGACCCTTTCCGACGGCACAGACATCTGCCTCAAAGACAATGCGAGCATTTCCCTTGAAGAAAGCCGGCAGTCTGGAAAGCGTGTCGTTTCCCTTTCGGGCGAGGCGTTTTTTGACGTGGCCAAGAAATCCGGACAGCCGTTCGTCGTAAGAAGCGGTGTGGTGGATATCCGGGTTTTCGGAACAAAATTCAACGTCCGCACGGAAAAGGGTTCGCAGGCGGTTCTCGTGTCGCTTATGGAAGGCTCGGTCAGTCTGGAGTCTCAATCCGGAGAACTTGTCCTGTCCCCGGGCGAAATAGCCAGATGTTCTCCTGACGGTTCCATTACGCTTGTGCCGGGCGACATCCTCAATGAAAACTGCTGGATGAACGATTCGATTGAATTCAAGGGCTGGACTCTCGGAGAGGTCTGCAATTGCCTGTCCAGATGGTATGACATAGCCATATCAGTCGAGGACTCGATAAAGGATTCATTCAGATATAACTTCTCCTTGAGAGATGACAGACTGGAAGACGTTCTGTCCATGATGTCTCTTGTCTCCCCCATACGCTATGCCTATCTCCTTGACGGAAGTGTGCGTATAACAAAATCAAAAACCGATAAATGACAATTATATGAAACCAAAACTTTTTCTGGCGGCTTTTCTTGCTGTAATCTGTCACCTGTCCGTCTACGGTCAGGACAGCAAGACCATAACCGCTGAGTTCGAAGGTATCTCTCTTTCAGATGCCATCTCAGTGATTGAAACGTCAAGCGACTACCGCTTTTTCTATGAGCAGGCCAGTCTCGACCTTTCACAGAAAGTGTCATTGAAAGCTTATGATATGCCTGCGAAAGAAGCAGTCAGGCGTATGCTCTCTACCACGGACATAGATTTCCGGTTCATGGATCTCCAGATTGTCCTGTACAGGAGACCGGCAGCCCGCAGCCGTGAGGACCGCAAACCGGTGAACGTCACGGGTAAGGTAAAGGACATTGCCGGCGAGCCTCTTGTCGGGGTCGTAATCGTTTCTGACGTCTCGAACAAAAGCGCTGTCAGCGGAGGCGACGGAGAATTCGCCATAACCGTGGGTGCGAATGAGAACCTTTCCTTTTCCTGCCTCGGATATGCGACCAGGACACTTCCTCCGTCTCCGGTGATGGATGTCGTGATGGAGGAGACAAGCATGAGTCTCGACGCCCTGGTTTTCGTCGGGTATGGCACACAGAAGAAAGCCAATGTCCTCGGTGCCGTTTCGCAGGTTTCTTCCGAAGAGATAAAGGACAGGCCGGTCTCCAATCTCGGAAAGGCACTTCAGGGAGCCATCCCTAATCTTAACATAACCTACGGTTCAGGCCTGCCTGGACAGGAGACAGGACTCAATATCAGAGGTGTCGCGTCAATCAACGGCAGCGGTGCCCCTCTTGTCCTCATCGACGGCGTGGAGGGCAGCATAGACCGCATAAACCCGAATGATGTCGAATCCGTTTCAGTCCTGAAGGATGCCGCCTCCGCCGCAATCTACGGGGCGCGTGCCGGATTCGGAGTAATCCTTATCACCACAAAGAGCAGCAAGGACGGCAGGTCTCATATAAGCTACAACGGAAGCTGCAGTTTCTCTGCGCCCACCACATCCACCGATTTCGTTACAAGCGGCTATTATTCAGCCCTTATCGTAGACGAATTCAGCAAATCCTACAACGGAACTCCATACACGCGTTACGACGGAGAAGACTATCGCCAGCTGTGGGCAAGACGCAATGACAAGGCGCCTGTGGCCGAAAGGCCGTGGGTCGTGCAGAAAAACGGCAAATACATGTACTACGGCAACTTTGACTGGTACAATTACCTGTTCAATTTCAGGCAGCCGACATGGAACCACGACCTGAGCGTGTCCGGAGGTACAGACAAATTCAACTACCTCGTCAGCGGAAACTATTATTCGAAGGACGGAATATATGCCCAGAATACGGACAAGTACAAGACATACACCCTGAACATGAAATTCTCGTCCCAGGTGAAACCGTGGCTCTCCATAAACGGAAACACGAGACTGTTCGCCTCGAACTACAGGTCTCCGGGCTATGATTTCGAACAGGGCGGAAATATTCCTAACTACACTTTCCACGCCCTTCCTTTCATGGTCCCGGTCAATCCTGACGGCAGCAATGTCTATACAAATGCCGTAAGTTCGAATTCACCGGCTGACGGATTCGCCGCCATGGTCGCAGAAGGGAACGCATGGTCCAATCTCAAGCAGACACAGTATGTCACAATGGTAGGCGCGGTGATTACTCCTTTGAAAGGATGGTCAATTGTCGGGAATTTCAGTTACAGCCGCTTCCATCGTGAAAAGACCTTCCGTTCTGCCAATATGACCTATTCGGAGGCTTATCCTGACGTCAAGACGGCGTCTACCGGTTTCTTCGCGGACAAACTCCGCGAGAACTCCTCGGTCAGCCAGCACTATACCTATGACCTTTATACTACATACGAAAACGAGATAAAGGGCAACAGTTTCAAGATACTCCTCGGAATGAACCACGAGGTTTACGACTCAAAGTCTCTCTATGGCGCGAAGACCGATCTCCAGAGCGATTCCCTGGCGGACCTTAATCTCGCCGTCGGTACGGCCGAGTCAAGCGGAGGCCATTACAGATGGAGACTGCTCGGTTTCTTCTCCCGTCTGAACTATGATTACAAGGGACGCTATCTTGCCGAGGCCAATTTCCGCTGGGACGGGAGTTCCAGATTCCCTGCAAAGGACCGCTGGGGATTCTTCCCGTCTGTCGCGCTCGGATGGAGAATCAGCGAGGAACCGTTCATGGAGCCGGTCAGGCCGTATGTCAATAATCTGAAGATAAGGGCTTCCATCGGTTCTCTCGGCAACCAGGCCATTTCCGACAGCTACCCCTACATCCAGTCCCTGACCCCGACCCTTTCCGGAGAATACCTTATGGGCGGCAACAAGATATACATAACCAGTCTCGGGGCGATGCAGTCCGGTGACCTTACGTGGGAAACGGTAGTGACAAAGAACCTTGGACTCGACATGGCTTTCCTAAACGGACGTCTGTCATTCTCGACCGACCTGTACATACGTGACACGAAGGATATGCTTATCCCGGGCAAGAAACTGCCTGGTGTGTACGGCATGGAGTCTCCAAACATGAATGCAGGAGACCTGAGGACAAAAGGATATGAACTTTCGCTCTCGTGGTCAGACAGCTGCAATGTGCTCGGAAGTCCGCTGCGTTATTCCGTCAGTGCCTCTTTAGCGGACAGCAAGGCGGTAATCACACGTTATGACAACGCAGACAAATCGCTTATGAACTATATCGAGGGGCGTGACGTAGGTGAGATATGGGGCTACCATATCGAAGGTCTGTTCGGGAGCGATGCCGAAGCGGCGAACCGTATGGTGGACCAGTCTTTCGTGAACAGGCACATCTACAACGGTGCAGTCGGCGAATACCGCGGTCTGCAGGGCGGAGACCTCATATACGCCGATCTGAATGGCGACAAAAAAGTCGACCAGGGCAAATATACCCTTGACGACCACGGAGACCTTACGGTAATCGGCAATTCCCGGCCCCGCTGGCATTATAATTTCAACCTCGGCTTTTCATGGTACGGCCTGGATTTCTCCATGTTTTTCCAGGGAATCGGACGTCAGAATGTCTATCCGGGCAGCAACAATATGCTTTTCTGGGGACCTTATGCCCGTCCTTATGCATCCTTCATACCTAAGTCGATTATGACGGATGTCTGGTCGGAGGATAATCCGGATGCCTATTTCCCTAAGGTGAGAGGCTACGCAAGGGCGGACGGAGGCTCGCTCGCGCAGATAAATGACAGGTATCTTCAGGATCTCGCCTACCTCAGACTCAAGAATGTCACCGTGGGCTACACCATCCCGGAGAAACTGACGCGCAGGATAAGCGTGGACAAGATAAGGATTTATTTCAGCGGTGACAATCTTGCCACATGGTCGAAACTGAAGAGCGACTATCTTGACCCCGAGCAGATGAGTTCGGATTCCAACGGAAGGGTATATCCCTTTTCGAAAACATTCTCTTTCGGTGTTGATATAAGCTTCTAAACATAAGAATATTATGAAAAAATACAGATATCTGACACTTTTAGCCACGTTCGCAGCAGTGTCCTGCAATCTTGACGAATTTCCGCTGGACAAGCTGGCTCCGGAGAACTATTTCAACACGGAGGCGGAATTGAGGACTTTTACGAACACATTCTATCAGCAGAATCTTCCGACCGGCCCGGCCATATATTCGGAAGGTGCGGATGTGATAATATGTACGACCCTGCAGGAGGAAGTCTCCGGAAGCCGCGTGGTGGTGAATGACGGCGGTGGCTGGACCATGGGGTCCTGGCAGCCCCTGACCTACATCAACCATTACCTCACCTATTCCCACAGGTGCAGCGATGCCAAGGCACGCGCCCGTTATGACGGTGTGGCTAAATTTTTCAGGGCATATTTCTATTTTGAGAAAGTGAAACGCTTCGGAGACGTGCCGTGGTACGATTATCCTGTGGGTTCGGACGATCCTGCACTTTACAAGGCAAGGGATTCGAGGGATTTCGTGATGGAGAAGATTCTTGAAGACATAGATTTCGCCATTGACAACCTGCCTACGTCTCCGGATGTGTATAATGTGACGAAATGGACCGCGCTTGCGCTCAAGTCAAGGATATGCCTTTTCGAGGGAACGTTCCGGAAATACCACGGACTCGACGGCTATGAGGAGTTTCTGGCGGAATGTGTGTCCGCTTCGGATATGTTCATTACCAGCAGTCCGTACGGAATCTACAAGACTGGAGCATATCCATACCGTGACCTGTTTTCTGTCAGGAACGCAACCGCCACCTCGGCGGAAGTGATACTCGCCAGGGATTACGACAAAGGCATGAATGTGGTCCACAATGCCAATCTTTACACATTGTCAGGTACTTACGGCATGCCTGGAGTTGAAAAGAAGATAATCGACAGCTACCTCAAGAAAGACGGTTCCCGGTTCACAGACAATGCCGGATATGACAAAATGGAGTTCTATGCGGAAATGATGGACAGGGATCCGAGACTTGCCCAGACAGTGAGGGGGCCCGGATATACGAGGATAGGAGGCACGAAGAAACTCGGTCCGGACTTCAGCTGCTCGACGACAGGATACAACCTCATAAAATGGGTCGGAGATGAAAGCCAGGACGGTTATAACAATTCCTATAACGACATTATAATTTTCCGTTCTGCCGAAGTTTATCTTAACTTTGCGGAAGCCAGGGCAGAACTGGGGGAACTGACCCAGGACGATCTGGACCGCTCCGTCACTAAAATCAGGGAGAGAGTCGGAATGCCGGGAATAAATATGGCTGCTGCCAATGCCTCTCCCGACCCGTATCTTTCGGATCCGGCAACCGGTTATCCGGGAGTGAGCGGACCTAACAAGGGAGTCATCCTTGAGATACGCCGGGAGAGGACGGTGGAACTGCTTGCCGAGGGACACAGGTATTATGACATCGTGCGCTGGAAAGAGGGCAAGCGTTTCGAGCAGGAATTCAAGGGAATGTATTTCACTCCGTTCCGCGAAGGAGAGACATGGAGGGTTTATGACCTGGATGGAGACGGTGTCAACAGCGAACTGGACCTGTGCCTT
>CABQAB010000091.1 GCA_902461985.1 uncultured Bacteroidales bacterium
ACGGCAAAGATGCGTCCGTATATTCTTTCATACTTCATGAACATGACAAATACAATCCTTCGCTGAGGGCGCGCAAATCGTGGTTCGCTTTCGGAAACAGGATTGTCTGTCTTGGCTCCGGAATCGAAAATGACAGGGAATCAGTACATACGACCCTTTTCCAGAACAGTCTCAGGACCGGAATTCCCACCGTCATTGACGGCAGGGAGTATGGTGGAAATCCATGGAGCGCTACTTTTGCCGGCGGATGCAGTCTGACGGACAGACTCGGCAATTTCTATTACGTACCTTCCGGCAATGTGACCGTTACAAGGTCTGAACAGCATTCTTTCCACGAAGAGAGCTGCAAGCCTACGGCCGGCAGTTTCGAAACGGCGTATATAGACCACGGAGAACATTGTCGCGGCGGGTCCTATGTCTATGCGGTAATCCCTGGTCCGTCATCCTCTGATGCCAAGGCTGCCTTGCCCGCTTCCTACGAAGTCCTGCGCTGCGACAACCGGGTGCATCAGGTGCGGGATCTCGAATCTGGAATAGTGGCGGCATCGGTATTCGAGACATCCGGCATAGACTCTCTCGTGCTGTCTGCAACGCCTTCTGTGCTTATTTATTCTGAATCCGGCGGACACTTGTCACTATCGCTTGCCAATCCTGACCTTGCCTTGTACGAAGGTCCTTCGGACGAAATTTTCGACAGTCGCGGCAAAAGGCTGGAAAGGAGCATATACGGCAGGACCTGGGTCAATAATCCTGCAGGCGAAACCTCAGTGACTCTGGTGCTTGAAGGGGAGTGGAGACTGTTGTCGCATATTTGCGGCGGAGGTCTGGAATGTTATGAGAGGCTTGAACCGTCCGTGGAACTGAAGGATGGAAAAACTGTCCTGACAGTACGCACAAAAGAGTGCCGTCAGGAGGAACTGAAACTGGAAATGCTTATAAAATGAAAATAATTACGGCCCGCATGGTTTCTTTTTGCTAACTTTGCAGGGTGTAGTGCACTCGCCGTAAAACATAGTAAATAACAATAAATTAAAGAATCATGGTTAATTTTTCACTTGAAGGAAAGGTTGCATTGGTTACAGGTGCAGCATACGGAATCGGTTTCGCGATGGCAAAAGCCCTGTCCGAAGCCGGTGCCAGGATAGCGTTCAACTGCCGTTCCCAGGCAAATATGGACAAGGCTCTGGCCGATTACAAGGCTGAAGGCATTGACGCCAAAGGATATATCTGCGATGCTACGGATGAGGAAGGGGTGAAGGCTATGGTGGCTGACATCGAAAAGACCCTCGGACCTGTGGACATACTCGTGAACAATGCCGGAATCATAAAGAGAATCCCTATGCATGAGATGCCGGTAGGGGAGTTCCGCCAGGTAATCGACATAGACCTTGTCGCCCCCTATATCTGTGCGAAGGCTGTGCTTCCTTCAATGATGGAAAGACGCCACGGCAAGATTATCAATGTCTGCTCGATGATGTCCGAACTCGGCCGTGAGACTGTTTCCGCTTATGCGGCTGCCAAGGGCGGACTTAAAATGCTGACCCGTAACATAGCTTCCGAGTATGGAGAATACAACATTCAGTGCAACGGTATCGGCCCGGGCTATATCGCAACTCCTCAGACCGCTCCGCTTCGCGAGCGTCAGCCGGACGGAAGCCGCCATCCTTTTGATTCGTTTATCGTGGCAAAGACTCCTGCAGCCCGCTGGGGTACTCCGGAAGACCTTATGGGACCGGTCGTTTTCCTTGCATCAGAGGCTTCGGATTTCATAAACGGCCATGTCCTCTATGTTGACGGCGGAATTCTCGCCTACATCGGAAAACAGCCTAAGTGACGGTCGTTGTGAAAACAAGATATATGCTTATACCTCTCCTGGCCGCAGCCTTTCTTATGAACGGCTGTGTCAGGGGTGTTTCAGTCGAGGTTACAAACCCGACAGAAAACGACAGACTTTGCGAACTGGCGGAGATTGATGCCGTACAGCTGGCCGCGAGGCTGCCGCTTGCCGATGGCGAGGCTTATGCCGTGAAAGACAAGTCAGGCACTACGCTTCCGAGCCAGATTACCAGTGACGGCAAACTGGTTTTCCCGCTTTGTCTCAAGGCTTCCGAGTCTAAGAGCTACAGGGTAATCGTGGTCGCGGAAGGCAGCAATCCTGCGGAAATGACAGCCTGCGGCCGTGTGTACCCTGAACGGCTGGATGACCTCGCGTGGGAGAATGACAAAGCCGGATTCCGTGCTTATGGTCCCGGACTTCAGGCGCGTGGAGAGAGAGGCTTCGGTTACGACCTCTTTACGAAGAGGGGGACTGCGGCTCCTGTCCTTGACACTTTATATGCCCACGAGTGCGACCCTGCCAAATGGGAGCTTATCCGTGAACTCAGGAAGAGCGACCCGGAAAAGGCGGCGGAACTGCATCACGCAGCTTCCTATCACATCGACCACGGCTATGGTATGGACTGCTATGCGGTAGGCCCCACTTTGGGGGCAGGAGTGGCAGCGTTGCTTGACGACGAAGGCGAAATCGTCTATCCGTGGTGCTGGCAGCAGTGCGAAGTGCTTGACAACGGTCCTTTGCGTTTCCGTGCAAGACTTACGTTCGGGCCTCTGGACATAACGGCGGATGAAAAGGTAGTCGAGACCAGAATCATCACTCTCGATGCCGGTTCTCATTTTAACCGTACCGAGGTGAGTTACGAAGGCCTGAAGGAGACGAGGGCCATAGTTTCAGGCATAGTTCTCCATGATACTCTTGGAACTGTGCTCGCTGACAATGAACTTGGAATCATAGCGTACGAAGATCCTACGACCGGTCCTGACAACGGCAAGATTTACCTTGGCCATGTCGCCGGAGCGGATTTCAGGGATGCGACCGTCTCATGGTTCACCCCTGGCGAGTCTGCAACTCGCAACAATGCCCTCGGCCATGTGCTCGTTTCCGCTGCTGTCGCTCCGGAATCAAGCTATACCTACTGGTGGGGCTTCGGATGGGACCGTGGGGACGTGGCCGATTTCGATGCCTGGAAAGTTGAACTTGAGACAGCGGCCCTCAGCCTGAGGAATCCTCTGACAGTAAATATCAAATAATAATGGAAAAAGTGTTCAGTTATATCATCGGACTGGGTGCTGCAGTCATGATGCCGGTGATTTTCACCATTTTAGGCGTCTGCATAGGCATCAAGCCCGGTAAGGCTCTCAAGAGCGGCCTGCTTGTGGGAGTCGGTTTCGTGGGCCTTTCTGTCATTACCAACCTGCTTACGAGCGCACTTGGCCCGGCTCTTACGAAAGTCGTGGAAATATATGGTCTCCAGTTGAACGTGTTCGATATGGGATGGCCGGCAGCGGCATCCGTGGCATATAATACTGCCGTGGGAGCACTCATAATTCCGGTATGTCTCGGTGTCAATATATTCATGCTTCTGACCAAGACCACCCAGACCGTGAATATCGATTTGTGGAACTACTGGCATTTCGCCTTTATCGGGGCCGTCGTATATTTTGCGTCCGGCAGCATCTGGTGGGGATTTTTCGCAGCCGTAATCTGTTACATAATCACTTTGGTGCTTGCGGACAGGACTGCTTCGAAATTCCAGAGTTTCTACGAAGGTATGGACGGAATCTCCATTCCACAGCCTTTCAGCCAGGGTTTCGTGCCTTTTGCTGAGGCAATCAACGCAGGCCTGGACAAGATTCCGGGATTCAACAGACTCAACATCGACGCCGAAGGCATGAAGAAAAAATTCGGACTGCTCGGCGAACCCCTTTTCCTCGGTGTCCTGATTGGCATCATCATCGGCTGCCTTTCCTGCGCAAGCTGGAAGGAGATAGTGGACCGGATTCCGTATATTCTCGGTCTCGGCATCAAGATCGGCGCCGTCATGGAACTCATCCCTCGTATAACTTCTCTCTTCATTGAAGGTCTGAAACCTATTTCCGAGGCTACGAAGAGCCTGATCGAGCGTAAGTTCAAGGGTGCCAAGATGAATATAGGCATGAGCCCGGCTCTCGTTATCGGGCATCCTGCCACATTGGTCGTCTCCCTTCTGCTTATCCCTGTCACTTTAGTTCTGGCAGTCGTACTTCCGGGCAACCAGTTCCTTCCGCTGGCCTCTCTTGCGGGAATGTTCTATATCTTCCCCCTGATTCTGCCAATTACGAAGGGCAATGTGGTCAAGACTTTCATTATCGGTCTTGCGGTGATTTTAGTCGGACTCTATTTTGTGACTGATCTTGCCCCTTACTTCACTCTCGCCGCACAGGATGTTTTCGCACAGACAGGTGATGCCGCGGTGGCTATTCCTGAAGGTTTCCAGGGCGGTTCTTTAGACTTTGCTTCCAGTCCGCTGGCATGGATTATCTTCCGTCTGACACATCCGTTCGAGTGGATTCATTCAGCTGCCGCGAAGTGGATAGGCTCAGGCATACTCGTTGCGGGTACCATGGGACTTATGTATTGGAACCGGGTCAAGATAGTTGCCGGTAATTTGAAAAACAAAGAACAGAATAACAAATAGTATGAACAGAAAAATGATTCTCGCGACTGTTATGTCGCTTTCATGCCTCGCTGCCTCTGCTCAGGTGAACTACAAGGTGCAGACAGCCTGTCATCCTGAAGACGTGAAACATTATGATACGGAACGTCTCCGCAGCGCGTTCATGATGGAAAAGGTTATGGCTCCGGATGAGATCAATCTTACCTACACCCTTTATGACCGCCTTGTTTATGGTGGAGTAATGCCTGTAAGCAAGACTCTCGTGCTCGAAACTTTCGATGAACTCAAGGCTGAGCACTTCCTCGACCGTAGGGAACTCGGAATCATAAATATCGCCGGAGACGGCATCGTCACCGTGGACGGCAAGGAGTATTCCCTTAAATACAAGGAGGCCCTCTATGTCGGCTGCGGAAAGAAGGAAGTCACTTTCAGAAGCGTGGATGCTGCAAATCCGGCCAAGTTCTACATAAACTCCGCTCCGGCATACAAGGAGTATATCACTCAGCTGATTACCACCGACAAGGCCACTTTCGAGGCTAACAGGAAGAACAGGGACGTCCAGTATGCCTTAGCTGTTTCTGACCACTATGGAAAAATGGAGGATTCAAACGACAGAATCGTGAATCAGCTGATTGTATGGCCTGTTCTTAGCCGGGTGAAAGGTGGCGGAACCAACCAGCTCCAGATGGGACTTACCGAATTGATGCCGGGCTCTGTATGGAATACTATGCCTGCGCACACCCATACCCGCCGTATGGAAGCATATTTCTATTTCAATGTGGCTGAAGGCAACGCAATCTGCCATCTTATGGGCGAGCCTCAGGAGGAAAGACTTGTATGGCTTCATGACGAGCAGGCAATCACTTCTCCGGAGTGGTCGATCCATGCTGCTGCGGGTACACGCAACTACACCTTTATCTGGGGTATGGGAGGCGAGAACCTCAACTATGCCGACAAGGATGAAATCAGTTATCTTGAAATGAAATAATTATGTGGGGCTGACTAAAAAGTCTGTCATGTCGAGCGATGCACGAAGTGCATAGTCGAGACATCTATTGATTAGCAATCAAGTAATAAGATCTCTCCACGCGCTTCGCTTGGTCGAGATGACATTTGCAAGACTTTTTAGTCGGCCTCTTGAGTAAACTAATATATAAAACAGAATGGCAAAAGTAATTACGTTCGGCGAGATTATGCTCCGCCTTTCGACTCCTGGCTATCTCAGATTCTCCCAGGCAAAACAGTTTGATGCGACTTTCGGCGGAGGAGAGGCCAATGTGGCTGTCTCTCTTGCCAATTACGGAATCGACGCTGAATTCGTTACCCGTCTTCCGCAGAACGACATTGCTGCAGCGTGTGTGAGGGATCTGCACAGTTATGGCGTAAAGACCGGCCACATCGTTTACGGCGGTGACCGTGTGGGCATTTATTTTCTCGAAACAGGTGCTGTGGCACGCCCGAGCAAGGTTGTCTATGACCGTGCACATTCATCCATCTCCACTATCGAGAAGGGAATGATTGACTGGGACAAGGTTTTCGAGGGTGCAGACTGGTTCCACTGGACGGGAATCACTCCCGCAATCAGTCAGGGTGCGGCAGATGTCTGCCTTGAAGCCGTGAAGGCTGCCAACCGTCTCGGAATCACTGTCTCCTGCGATCTTAACTACAGGAAAAACCTTTGGAAATACGGTAAGAAGGCCTCTGAAGTCATGCCTGAACTCGTGGCTTGCAGCGACGTCATCCTTGGAAACGAGGAGGACGCGGAGAAGGTCTTCGGAATCAAGCCGGAAGGCTTCGACGTGACTGCAACAAAAGGTGAGGTGAATGCTGCCGAGTTCGAGAGCGTGTGCCGCCAGCTGATGGACAGGTTCCCTCGTGCTAAGAAAGTCATCATTACGCTTAGAGGCTCGATCAACGCCAACCACAACACCTGGGGCGGAGTCCTTTTCAGCGACGGCAAACTCTATCAGTCAAAGCGTTACGATATCACCCATATCGTGGACAGAGTCGGTGGGGGAGACTCGTTCATGGGAGGTCTTATCTATGGACTGCTGACCTATACTGATGATGACCAGAAGGCACTTGATTTCGCTGTTGCCGCTTCCTGCCTTAAACACACTATTTTCGGTGATTACAACCAGGTGACTGTGGCCGAGGTTGAGAATCTTATGAAGGGTGACGGCTCTGGTCGCGTTTCGCGATAAGTAATATATGGGGCCGTCTTCTGCGTTGTAGGACTTGACAAAATCCTCACAACCGACAGGTTGCTGCGGTGTTTGTCTGCGTTCCACGCCTTGAATCCAATTCCATCTATTCCTTATCTTAATCAGGGTAATTTTTAGAATTTCAATTGTTAGGAAATTTTTATGGCTAAATACAATAAACAACAAGTTTTGGCGGCAGTTGAGAGCACCGGTATGGTTCCGGTGTTCTACAACTCCGACATTGAGATTTCCAAATCTGTAGTTAAAGCCTGCTATGAAGGCGGGGTGCGTGCTTTTGAATTTACGAACAGGGGAGACTTCGCGCACGAGGTTTTCGGTGAACTTGTGAAATACGCTTCTATGGAACTTCCGGGTATGATTCTCGGAGTCGGCTCCGTGGTTGATCCTGCCACCGCAGCTCTCTATCTCCAGCTCGGGGCTAATTTCGTGGTTGGCCCTCTTTTCAATCCTGAGATCGCGCCTGTATGCAACCGTCGGCTCGTTCCGTATTGTCCAGGCTGCGGCACTGTTTCCGAAGTCGGCAAGGCCCAGGAACTCGGCTGTGACCTCTGCAAGGTGTTCCCGGGCGACGTTCTCGGTCCTGCTTTCGTCAAGGGCCTGCGTGCTCCTATGCCATGGAGCAAAATCATGGTCACAGGTGGCGTGAAACCTACCCGCGACAATCTTGAAGGCTGGTTCAAGGCTGGTGTTACCTGCGTCGGCATGGGCAGCAATCTCTTCCCTAAGGAGGCAATCGCATCCAGGGACTGGAAGGTAATCACTGAACTTTGCCGTTCCGCCCTCGATATCATAGCTTCGGTCCGCAAATAATTCGCGTCCAAGAACTATCCTGACCGTGCCGGTTTACAAATTGGCACGGTCTTTTTATGTCTGGTCGATAGATGCCGGGTTGATAAATGTGAAGACAAAAGCTGATAAAACAGAAATAAATTTGTACAGCCCGAAAATTATTCCTACCTTTGCAATCCAAATTCAAAAGGTGCTTTGGCCGAGCGGTTAGGCACAGGTCTGCAAAACCTGCTACAGCAGTTCGATTCTGCTAGGCACCTCAAGAAACGCCTCTGAGATACCCTCAGGGGCGTTTGCTATGTAAACTTGACGCTGAGTTGATACTGAAACCGATTTGGGATGCTCATCTTTATTTCGGCTCAACGGAAAAAGTAGGTTGATTTGCATTTTTTGTGC
>CABQAB010000092.1 GCA_902461985.1 uncultured Bacteroidales bacterium
GCATTCGATGCTGCCCGCGTCATGCCCGATCCGGCCATTGACAGTGTTCTCAGCCGCCGCTTCGACCTTGTTCTTGACAAAATCTTCGACCCCGACACCGGACATCCCTACCAATACCACTGGCGCATACAGAACGTATCGTCGACAATAGGGATGCTTGCAGACCGCTATCTCGCCTTCGGCAGCACAGAGGACCTTGATACCGGTGAGCGCATGGCGGCCTATCTTGTGGGCTGCCAGCGGGAGGACGGAGCATACATGAATGGACATACGGATTATACTTCGGTGATTTATCCGGCCAAGAGCCTTCTCGAATTTGCGGATGCGGAGCGTCATGCGGGACGGGAGAAACAGGCGGCATGGCTTGAGGAATCGGCAAAGCGTGCCGTTGACCATCTGGTGGATGCCGACGGAGACCTTGAGACCGAAGGACAGATAACCTATGAAGACGGCATGATAAGCTGCTCGGCCCTGCAACTTGGTGAACTTGCGCTGCGCAGCAAGGATGTAAGAGACAGGCGACGCTATACCGGGGCTATGCTGAAACTCCTTGAGGGACATGACTGCCTCACCCAGCTTCGGGTGCCTGACGGCCGCAGACGCGGCGGTACACTGCGATTCTGGGAAGCACAATACGATGTACTCATGCTGCCGAACATGATATCTTCGCCCCACGGCTGGAGTGCATGGAGAGCATATGCCACATACTACGCTTTTCTCCTCACCGGAGAAGAACGCTGGCTGCGGGAAACCTTCGACGCCGCATCGGCTTTTGCCTCCCTGATTGACTACGAGTCCGGAGACCTCAACTGGGCGTTTGTTGTTGATCCCTACATCCAGGCCATACAGGTGTGCGAACCCGACACGGATTACACAGCTGACGATGACACCTATGGCAACCCCCACCCTGAACTCTATCCGAACCGCGAAATCATAGTCGGGGAGCAGTATGTGCCCATGATTGCCGACTGGCAGACAATAGTGTCAAGCGACAATGACGTTCACGAATGTTTCAAATTCATCGCCGAAGCGGTGCTGTGCAATGCCTTTCTTATAGAGAGACCTGACGGCACGTTCGGAGCCTACAACTGCGGCATGGCCAAACAGGGGAAAAGACTGCGTGTCAAGGCTGACGAACCACAGATCAGACAACTGTATGTCAAAGTCCTTAAACCTCGCAAAATAGAATTTGACGGGGAGGTGACAGTCCTGACACACTAAACCAGCGAAGCGATGATGCTGTCGGATATGAAAAAGAAGCGCTCAGGGATGCGGTAATTGCCTGACTGTATCATTTCGAGATGTCCGGCGGCAATTGCAGCGGCAACTGCCTCAGAAGAGCACACCGTGAAGGTGGTTTGCGGGACGGCGGCCCCGAACGCAGCGGAGTCCGTGGCGGCGCTCAGGCCTGCATCCCCGGTCAGCTCCAGACCGAGCAACTCAGCCGGGACTCCTCCGGCAGTGCGTAGACCAAGCATAAGGGCTTCAAGTGCCTGCTGCTCAGGAGTGAGAATTTCGCAATCCGACAATTTGGAAGACAACTCCGTGCAATCAGGTAGCGCAGAAGCGACATAGCCCTTCAAATCCTCAAGATTCCAGCTCCGGCACGGGCCGTCCGCTGTCATACGGAGGGAATGTGCTCCCGGGCCGAGCCCCGTATAGGGCAGCTGCCTCCAATAGGCCGAATTATGCTTCGCCTCATAGCCCGGGAGTGCGAAATTGGATATTTCATAATGATTGTATCCGGCACCGGCAAGCCTCGAACATAAAAGTTCATATTCCTGCGCACAGACTTCATCCTCAGCCATCACGAAACGTCCGGACTCAACCATTTTCTCTAAAGCCGAGCCGGGTTCGACTGACAGCTGATAGGCTGAGATATGCTTAGGCAAACCTCCCTTGCCGGAAATCTCCAATGCCCGGTCCAATGTCTCCGACCAGCCCGAAAGAGCATCGGACTCTCCCCTGCCCGCGGGAAATCCGAAAATCAGGTCTATGCTTATATTCCCGAATCCGGCATCCTCTAACATATGGTAGGCTTTGACGGCCGTGGCCGCATCGTGCCTGCGGTTCATCCGTCTGAGCACAGCATCATCGAAAGACTGCACGCCCATGCTTATCCTGTTCACACCGAGTTCCAGCAGAGCCTCGGCATACCCCGGTCCGCGCCGTACAATATCTTCGGGATTCACCTCCACAGTGAACTCGGCAGCCGGCAGAACGCCCGGGACAGCCTTCAGCTCCGCCACGATACGGCGGAAAACGGACAGCGGCAGCACCGATGGGGTGCCGCCGCCGAAATATACTGTCCCGACTCCGAGAGTCGCTGACATCTCCTCTTTCCTTTCCCTTATTTCCCTGACCAGAGCCCCGGCATAAGCCTCATAGCAGACAGCGGTCTCGGAATAGAATCCGCAGTAGGTGCAGAAAGACTTGCAGAAAGGGACGTGGACGTAAATCACGGATTTGAGAAATGTGAATGTCTATCAATTATCGGAGCATTGTCTCAGCCGTGCCGAGAGGATTGTTATCCGTGTATGCCTCAACGCTGTAAACGCCTTTGACACACTCTTCCACACCGTTCACGAAGATTACAACGTCGGTTTCCGTACCCTGGTAGTCAATCTCCCTCGATGCCGAACTTGCAAGAGTCTCGCCTCCGAATTCGAATGAACGCTGGTCAGGACCTGCAATCAGGACTCCGTCAGGATCTTTTACCCTGATGTACACCCTAACCGGACCTTTTGGAGCGAGATCGTTTTCAACCAATGAAAGACGTACCTGGAACTGCGCTACCCTTGAATGACGGTCTGTAACCTTGCCTGAGCCGTTGTAGGCTGCAATCGCGAGTCCGCGTGCCTTGAGCACTGAACCTGTAGCGACCTGTTCCGACAATTTGCCGACAGTGCGCGAAAGTTCCTCAGACTGGCGCCTGCTCTCGGCAGCCTCCCTCCGTGCAGCGGCGGCATCGGCAGTGAGCTGCTTGTTGAGAGTGTTGAGAGAGTCAATCTGCACGATATAGTTCTTCATTATGCTGCGCAGAGTTCCGAGTTCTTTTTCGTACTGACGGATTTTCCTGCGGTTCGTAGCATCTGTCTGTTTGATTCTCTCAATCAGCTGATTGACTTCCTCACGGGAAGAATCGAGCTGGGAGTTGATGCTGTCGTAGTCAGACGAAAGCGAAGCATAGTCATTCTGAAGCGAAATCATCTGCTCCGTAAGTTCCGTCTTTTCCTCGTTCAGCTCATCCACGAGAGCTGATTTCTCTATCCAGATGTATGCCAGTACTCCGGCGAGTACTACTGCCACTGCAATCAACAGATAAGTGATTGTTTTCAGATTCTGATTTTTTGTCTCTTCCATAATCATTCGATTTTAGTGCGAATATACATAATTATTTCCTAATTTTGTCTCACTTTGTGAGCCTAAATAGGATGCGCCTCGGCATAATCAAAATAAATTTTGCTTCTGCACTCGGCTTTCACTATTTTTGCAGTCCTGTGTCATTTTGCGCAGGCACTTTCACTCTAAAAAAAATGTAAATATGAAAAATGCTGCAAGATACGCCATCCGTGCAATAAAATATTTCTGCTGGTTCCTTATTCTGTTTTCAATCCTTATCGGCACGCTCGTACTGACAAAATTCGTACCCGCCGACATAAACACCATGTTCATCAAAGGCTGGGTGTCAGTGGCAGAAATCGCCGCTGTGTTCCTTGTATTCTCCGCATTATATCCGAAATTCGGTTATCAGACCCGCATGGTGACGATTCCGGGCGAATGGAGCGAAGTCGGGCCGCAGGTTGAAGCCTGGTTAAATGAAAGGGGCGACTATGAAACGGAAAGCAGGGAAGAGGGAAAAATGTGCTTCAGGAGCAGCAAAAGGGCTACGCGTATAGCCAGGATGTGGGAAGACCGCATCACTGTCACTTCCGTTTTCGGAGGAATCGAACTCGAAGGCCCGACAAAAGACGTCGCCCGCATTGCCGGGGCGATGGAATACTCGTTCAGGAACACTGACGAAGAATAGTGTCTGCGGAGCACAAAAGCCCCTTCGGCCTGGCCGGCGACTAAAAAGTCTGTCATATCGAGCAAAGCCCGAAGGGCGTAGTCGAGATATCTATTAGTCAGAACCTCTTAGCGGCGGCGTCAAGCATCTGATAAAAATCTTCTCCGAAAAAATGCTCGATGGGAGCGCGGAGGAACTGGTAGACACGGATTCCTTCCCGGCGGCCCTTGACATAGGCGTCCCTGCAGATGTCCCAGCGGTGAAGTTTCAGAGCCTTGAGCCCGTTTGACATAAGAGACACCCTTATGGGATAGAGCCGGCATGATATAGGCTTTATAAAATCGCCATTTCCGTCGTTCCACTGTTTCTCTATGGCACACAGGCAGTTGCCCTCCGCATCCTTCACACAATAGGCACATTCTTCGCTGCCCGGCACAAGCGGAGTCACAAGATCCCCGTCCCGGTCTATTTCAAACAGATCCCCATTTTCAACCACCTTGCGTCCTGCCTCTGACATGACCGGGCTGAACACAGGGTAGTTTTTCTCCAATGCCGGCAGTTCACATTCCAGCAGAGGCGCACCGCTGTCACCTATGACACAGCAACAGCCTTTGCACCTGTCATAGTCGCAGCAAAAGTATTCAGTAAGTATATCACTGTCAATCAGACAGTCTCCTATCCTTACGATAGAACAGACATTTCCCATATCATTCTGTAGTTATCAATTCTATGCGGCTTCCTTCGAGTAGAGCCCTCAGCACCGACTGCACCCTCTCCGGCTTGATTGAATCCAGTTTGTCAGCCATTTTGGAATGGAGATCACGGCCGTCGGCGTGACGCCTGGTTATGATGTCAACCCAATATGCAGGGTCCTGCATAGTATCCTTATAATTGCTGTTTATGAGTTTCTTGTAGGCGTTGAGTATATCATCGCTGAAATCCGTCATGGTCCCGTCGTCAAGACTGCCCCTCAATCTCGAAAGCACGTCCAGGACCGGAAGATTCTCCGATTCGGAAACATCATAGCCCTCGGCTGAAATGAGGTCCGACGATATCAGTATGTTGAATCTCTCCCTCGGATATTGCGTAAAAGAGTAATACACCTCTGAAGTATAGCCGGTTCCGACCAGAGCCGACCTTACCGTTTCGCCGAATATGCCGGTTGCAAGCATGGAGGCGCAAATGTTCTCGGCAGTCATGGGAACGGCGGCGGACAGAAGGATGTCCACGCTCGGAGACTCTCCTTTGCGATAGGTCGAGGACCATCCGGAGACAGGCTGGAACATGACCCTTCTCCTGTGCCGGACTTCTCCGGTCATGGGAAAAAGCATGGCACAGTTCTCTATGGCGGTCCTGACTCTCTTTTCCTCTATGTCCCCGGCTATGACCATGAATGAACCTTTCGCGCCGGAGAATATGTTCTGGTAGAGCTGCACTGACTTGACCAGGAGCGAGTCATCGAGATTTTCCGTAATTTTCACTTCAGAATAGGGATTTCCTGCACAGAGAAGGCTGTCTATGGTGGCAATCCTTGACTTCCTGCCGTTTTCGACTGCCATGTCCACAGCCGCCCGGCTAATATAGCGCCTGAATGCGGTGGAGTCCGGATGTATTTCAGTGAAATATCCTGCCAGTGCCTTCATCAGAAATTCCATGGAATTATGATGCACGACTCCGCTCAGGGAGGTGGAATAGAGTCCGACATTGCTCTCGACAGTGATGCCGTTATAGGCAAGAATATCCGCAAAATCACCGGCTTCTATCCCGCATACCGAATAAAGCGGCAGCATCTCGGACAAAAGCGCAGCCTGCCCGGGCTTCAGATCAGGTACATCGTAATATCCTCTGCCGACATTGAATCCCCAATGGATCTTCTTCGCACCCGGCACACATTTGAAATAGACCTTGAAACCGTTCGGAGCCGTAAAAATCTGGCCGCCTGTCATATTGTCCTCAGATGTCCTGAGCCTGGCTTTCTTGACTGGAACACTTGGCAGGCGCAAAGTGTCGGCGAGAGGAAGTCTGTATCCCGGAAGTTTTGCGGATGAAGAATCAGCCGGTTCCGGTATCACGGCTTCAGGGATCACGGCTTCCGCAAAAGCTTTCATAAGAGCGACTCCTGTCCCGGAAGGCACGGTCTTGCTGCGGCAGAAACCTATGAAATCGGCATCCCTGACAAGAGGCAGCCCGTTGAGAAACGAATCCGAACACAGCTGCACATACTCCTGATTGGATAAAGACGGTTTGAACACCGTTTCCGCAAAATCCTTCCTTGATGAGAGCCTCAGTTCTTCATAACACATATCCTTGAGGGACGCCAGTGCTCCGGAAAAAGCCTCGGCTGCAGCATCCCTGCAGAAAGGAAGTGTCGAGAAGCCTATCTCTATTCTGTCCCAGCCTGCAGGACCGCCCTCTGATTCCATGCACCGGATCTCATATCGCATATCCGAAAATGGTATTGACACGGAGTCGAGAGCCCTTCCGGCGGCATGCACTGCGACCGCCCCCAAAGTGGAAGCCATCTGATGTACGACCGCATAACTGTCCGTTCCGCCTTTGCGCACATCCCCTGTCCTGTACGGGAATGTCGCAGACACGCGGACATATTTTCCGCAGTCCTCTGTCATGATTCCCGCTTCCGGCGTTTTTGCGGCAGTCGAATCCGCAGTGCATTCCTTTTCTATCCTGCCCTGTCTTACCATATATGAGAATATCCTCATTTTTCCGACCATCGCGGCTCTGTCTATGTCTCCTGCGACCACGACTGCCATATCCGACAACGGTACGTCTTTCAACGCCAGCTGCTCCGCGGCATCGAAAAGGGCGAGGAAAAGCGAATCGGCAAGTGTCGGGTTGCGGTTGAGCAGCACAGAGCGGAAACTCAAAGTCATGTTCCCGTTCCCGGTGACGGCATATCCGTTTTTCGCAGGTGCTATAGAATTGTCAGACAAGAACTTCTGGAAACTCTGCCCGCTGATGCGTCCTTTCTTGGACAGGAGGTCCACCGGAGATATGCCACTGTCCCCGCAATTCCTGCAAACCAGGGCGAAATCTGCAAAGCCCGCTGACCGGCTGTTCTGTACCGCATAATAACTCATGCCGTTGGGAAATACTCCAAAGGCCACTCTCTCATCCTCTTTCGGCGCATTACGGGCATTCAGGACCATTCCAGCCAACAATACGGCAATCGTCAACAGGGCATTTTTCTTCATTTCTGGTTTAATTTTTGCAAATTTACAACAATAATTGCTATTTTTGTAACTCGTGTGCTGGGGTTCAGCATAATCTGTTCCACATTTGAAAATAAATGTTTTTGATATGAAAAAGATTTTACTTGTTTTGGCAGCGACTTTGGCTGCAACCGTAGCGCTTGACGCGCAGGACATGGCACAGGCTACAGAAACCTACAACAACGGAGCGATGGCTCTCCAGACAGGAGACGAGGCGGCGGCTTTGGAGCATTTCCAGGCTTCGCTCACAATGGCCGAGGCTTGCGGAGAAGAGGGTGCGGAAATGGTTGCGAACTGCAAGGAATACATCCCTAAAATAATGCTCAGCATAGCGAAGGCATCGATCAAGGACGGCGCTTACGACAAAGGGCTCGGTGAAATCGAGGCTGCCATCGCAAAGGCTAATGAATATGGTGCGGCTTCAGTAGTCGAGGATGCGACAGAACTCATCCCCCAGGTGAAGATGTACAAGGCTAACGACCTTCTCAACAACAAGGACTTCGCCGGAGCAATCGAGGCCTACAAGGACATAGTCGCAGGACAGCCTGACAATGCCACCGCACTGCTCCGTCTCGGTCTTGCATATTCAAGAGTAAACGATCTTGCAAACGCTGAGACAGCATATCTCGCAGCCGCTGAAAACGGACAGGAGAAAGCC
>CABQAB010000093.1 GCA_902461985.1 uncultured Bacteroidales bacterium
AGTTCCTCTGCCTGAGCCTGCAGTTCCGCAGGGATAGGGAGATCTTCGCGTGTGCCGTTCTCGTCCTTGAAATGATAGTATTTCATCTTGAGGACATCGACAAAACCGTCGAATCCCGGGCCCACGTTCACAGGGAACTGCACGATTACCGGTTTCTGTCCGAACGCCTCCCTGAGTGAATCGAGCATACCGTCCCATGATGCCTTTTCTCCGTCAAGCTGGTTTACAGCAAGAATCACCGGCATGTGGTACTTGTCCGCATAACGGGCGAAAATCTCGGTCCCGACCTCGACTCCCTGCTGCGCATTGGCAACAAGAATCGCTGTGTCACAGACTCTGAACGCAGAAATGGCACCGCCTACGAAATCATCGGCACCAGGAGCGTCGATGATATTGAATTTGGTGTCCATGAACTCCGCATAAAGAGGAGTCGCGTAAATGGACCTCTGGTTGAGCTGCTCGATTTCCGAATTGTCGGATACGGTGTTTTTGCCTTCGACGCTGCCGCGCCTGTCAATAACTTTGCCCTCAAAGAGCATGGCTTCAGATAATGTGGTCTTACCGGATCTTGTGCTACCGATAAGCACCACGTTACGGATGTCTTTTGTGGAATAAGTTTTCATTTTATCTATTGGTTATGTAGTTGTTGTCGTATTAGCTTCGCAAATTTAGAAAAAATATCGAAAGAAACAACAGTTTGAGCCGGCGAGTAGACAATATACGCCGGGGAACCTATATTTTTCTTATCTTTGCGTTCTATCCGGTAATATGGAAAGAATATTTTGAAGATTGCTCAAGCCCCGCAAAGAATTATGAAGCCAACGAATATACTGCTGTCAAGGTATGAACCAGGCCGGTTAGAAGCCGGTTGCGATGAAGCCGGAAGAGGTCCCCTTGCCGGCTCCGTCTTTGCCGCCGCGGTGATTCTGCCCGAAGACTTCAGCCATCCCCTGCTCAATGATTCCAAACAGATGAGCGGGAAGGACAGGGAACTGCTGCGCGGCATCATAGAAAAGGAGGCTCTCGCATGGGCTGTGGAAGAAGTTAGCGCGGAGGAAATAGACTCCATCAACATCCTCAACGCCTCCATTACAGGTATGTGGAGGGCGGTGACAAGGCTTCACACACGTCCCGCATCCCTGATTGTCGACGGCAACAAGTTCAAGGGCATTGACCGCCTTCCGGAATCCGCCCTCGCCAAAGAATACGGGCAGGGACGCAGACTGAAAGAGGAAGCAGACAACTGGAAAAGCCTGCCATGGAAGACTTTCGTAAAGGGAGACGGACGTTTCGCCTCAATCGCCGCAGCATCGGTTCTTGCAAAAACCTACAGGGACGAATATATGAGAAGAATGGCTTTGGAATACCCCATGTACGGCTGGGACCGGAACATGGGCTACCCGACCCCGGAACATATAGAGGCCGTAAGAAAATACGGATACTCCCCACTCCACCGCAAGACATTCCACGTAAAGGAACTGGAGGCGACTTTGTTCTGAATGGCCGTTCTTTTTGAAAATTGCAGAAGCCGGTGAATGAAGAGTTCTGATGGATAATATGAAAGAATAAAGTGCGTAAATAAGATTTTTTAAGATTACAGAATATGTACAAATATCAAAATAGTATGAAAAAATTTTTAGCGTCAATTTCGCTTGCCACCATCCTTTTGGGGGCGTCCTCTGTCAGCCTTATGGCGGATGAGGGAATGTGGCTGCTGCCCCTGCTTGAGAAAATGAACGGCAGGGACATGAAAAAGAAGGGGTGCAAACTGTCCCCGAAACAGATTTACAATGCAGACGGACTCTCTCTCAAGGACGCGATAGTCCAGTTCGGAGGAGGCTGCACGGGTGAAATCATTTCAGACGAAGGTCTGCTTATCACCAACCACCATTGCGGGTATTCACACATCCAGGCTCTGAGCAGCATCGAGCACAACTATCTGCAGGACGGGTTCTGGGCCATGCAGAGAAGCGAGGAACTGCCGTGCAAGGACCTCACGGTCTCGTTTCTTGAATCCATGACAGATGTCACGGACATTGTGGCCGCCGCCGAAGCCGCTGCCCGCGAACAATATAGGGACTCAGCAGACATCGACATGAGGGTGAGCGAGGCTGTGGCACAGAAACAGGACGAAATCGCTGCCAATGCCCAGAAAGAATACCCGAACTGCACGGCAATCGTCCAGCAGTTCTACAACCAGAACCTCTACTACCTTATCGTCTACAAGATTTACCGCGACGTGCGTTTCGTGGGAGCTCCGCCTTCCTCCATCGGCAAGTTCGGAGCGGACACCGACAACTGGATGTGGCCGCGCCACACCTGCGACTTCTCCATGTTCAGGGTATATGCAGGAGCGGACAACGAGCCGGCGGACTACAGCCCTGAAAATCAGCCCCTGCGTCCGAAAAACCATCTGAAAATATCCCTCAAGGGAGTCAAGGAGGGGGATTTCACAATGATTATGGGCTATCCCGGACGCACCAACCGCTTCGCAACTTCCGCAGAACTCAAGGCCATGCTTGCGCAGAACGACATCCGCATCGAGGCCAGGACATTGAGGCAGAACCTGATGCAGGAGGACATGAAGGCCGACCCTAAAGTTCAGATCCAGTATGCCAGCAAATATTCCGGTTCATCAAACGGCTGGAAGAAATGGCAGGGCATGAAACTGGCTTTCGCCAAATTAGGAGTGCTCGAAAGAACTGAAAACGATGAAAAGGCATTCATGCAGTGGGTGAATGAATCACCGGACAGGCAGGCAAAATATGCTGCCGCCCTGAACGATATCGCTTCCTATACGAACTCCAATGCGGCGCTCGCCGGAAAGGTTACGTGGCTTTTGGAGACTGTGGGCAACAGCGAGATTGCGGAGGCTGCCGCCATTGCGGCAAACTGTGTCAGAAGCGCCAAAAGAGAGGGCGTGGACAGCACTGCCCTTGCTCAGGCGGTAGTCGACAAAATCGCAGGGTCCGAGTTCTATAAGGACTATTCTCTCCCTACGGACAGGAAGATAACCGCTGCCCTGCTCAGGCTCTACCACGAAAAGACCGACACATCTATGTGGATTATCGAGGGATATACGCCTGAAAAGGCTGACGAATACATCTCTCAGCTTTATGGAAACAGCATTTTCGTTTCGCAGGAGGCAGCTTCCGAGGCCATACTCAAAGGTGGTGTGGATGTCATCTATGAGGACCCTGCATATCGTTTCAGCACAGATATCAGCAGGGCCTATAGGCATTGCTACGCCCAGAGTAGAGAAACTGACGCCGTTCCGTTCGCTAAAGGCAAGAAGGCATATACCGCCGGGCTTCTCGAATGGCATAAGGACGAACCTTCCTATCCGGATGCGAATTTCTCCATGAGGCTCACCTACGGTTCTGTAATGGGATATTCTCCTGCAGATGCCGTGGAGTATGAGTATTACACAACTCTGGAGGGTGTGATGGAAAAGGACAATCCTGCAAGCTGGGAATTCGCCGTGCCTGAGAGACTCAAGGAAATCTACCGTGAAGAGGATTTCGGACCTTACGCCCGCAAGGACGGCAAGATGCCTGCCTGTTTCCTGAGCAACAACGACATAACCGGCGGAAACTCAGGCTCGCCGATTATGAATGCCCGCGGTGAACTCATCGGCCTGGCATTCGACGGCAACTGGGAGTCCATGAGTTCGGACATCATGTTCGAGCCGAACCTGCAGCGCTGCATCAGCGTGGACATCCGCTATGTCATGCTGATTATCGACAAGTTCGGCGGCGCGTCCCATCTGATAGACGAAATGGATATTGTCCGCTGACAATACCCATTTTATTTCCTACACGAAAGAACCGGATACAATTTTACGGATATAGTTTTTTACCTCTGCCCAGTTTATGTCTTTAAGCATAACGGGCAGAGGTTCGTTTTCAGCAACTTCAGAGTATCCGGTGTGACTGTTTCCTTAGAATAGCATCTAAAAGATTCCTCAGGCTTAAAAGATATGGTTGAAAGAAATGAAACGGCCTTAGGGTCCAGGCTTCTGAAAGATTGGGCTATTTCTACTATACGGTCGAGTCCATAATATGACTTCAAATTATTCCAATCTGTCATCTGCCCCAATTCCAATACTCTTTTGACGATGAAATCTGCATTTTCTTCAATATTCAACGATGAAGAATCAACATCCCAAAAAAGGTATGCCGAGAAGTCTGTGATATGAATTTTGCTTTCCATCCCTGCAAATGTAGTCAAAAAATCTGATACACAGCCTTTCGGAGTGAAGCGACTCAAGGGTTCAAGGGAATCAGGTCCCTTGTTGCGGGGGCGCTGCCCCCGAATGACCCCCGCGGCCTTTGCGCCTTTCCATATTTTGCTGCGCAAAATACACGGCACGGCCGTCCGGCTGCTGCCGGAGTATTAAGAGGACAATAGAAGCCGGAAGCCCACCGGTTGCAGTTTAGACTGCAACCGGTGCTTTGATTGCCGAATAGGGGTCGTAGCCTTCGAGGTGGAAGTCTTCGTATCTGAAATCGAAAATGTTCTTTATTTCCGGATTCAGGAGCATTTTAGGAAGCGGGCGTGGTGTGCGCGAAAGCTGTTCCGCCACCTGGTCGAAGTGGTTGAGGTAGATGTGCGTGTCGCCCGTAGTGTGAATGAACTCGCCCGGCTCCAACCCGCAGACCTGCGCTATCATCATGGTCAGAAGTGCGTAGGAGGCGATGTTGAAAGGCACTCCGAGAAAGACGTCCGCGCTCCTCTGATAGAGCTGGCAGGACAGTCTGCCCTCGGCCACATAGAACTGGAACAGCGTATGGCACGGCGGGAGGGCCATTTTCGACACTTCCGCCACATTCCACGCCGAAACTATCATCCTTCTGGAATCCGGATTGTTCCTTATGGTCTCTATCACCTCCGAGAGCTGGTCTATGGTCTTGCCGTCAGGAGTCGGCCATGAACGCCACTGATGCCCGTAGACAGGACCGAGGTCACCGTTCTCGTCCGCCCATTCATCCCAGATGGACACTCCGTGGTCCTTGAGATACTTTATGTTCGTATCCCCGGCTATGAACCATAGAAGTTCATGTATTATGGATTTCAGATGCACTTTCTTGGTGGTCAGAAGAGGAAAACCCTCGGAAAGGTCGAATCTCATCTGATGTCCGAAGATGCTCTGCGTGCCGACTCCCGTACGGTCGTGTTTCATCACGCCGGTCTCCCGGATAAGTTTCAAAAGGTCAAGATATTGTTTCATGGTAATGGATCTTTCGGCTCATCGCTCAAGATGACAGTCGTTTTTACGCTTATTTGACGGAAAAGGCGAATATGATTGCCTGCTCGTAAGTCTCTCCGGGACGCAGCACAGGAGAAGGATAGTCCGCCTTGTTAGGGGCGTCCGGAAAGTTCTGGCACTCAAGAGCCACGCCCTCATAATCCTCGTAGGAGCGTCCGCATTTGCCCGCAGGGCAGCCGGAAAGCCAGTTGCCAGTGTAGACCTGAACGCCAGGCTGGGTGGTGTAGACTTTCAGACAGCGGCCTGATTCCCCGGACCACAGTTCGGCGGCCTCCTGCAGCTGTCCCTCCTGTCCGCCGTCTATCACCCAGCAGTTGTCATAGCCTTTGCCGTATTTCAGAGCAGGGAAATCAGCGTTGATATCCCTTCCCAACGGCTTTGCAACCACGAAATCCATAGGCGTGCCGGCGACAGGCTCTGAATCTCCGAGAGGTATGAGTGTCTCGTCCGTAGGCAGCCACTCGGAAGCGTTCAGTCTCAGTTCATGCTCCAATACGCTGCCCGACCCCTCTCCGTTGAGATTGAAATAGGCATGATTGGTAAGGTTTATGACGGTAGGCGCATCCGACTGCGCAGTGAAGGTGAGGCGTATTTCGTTCTCTTCGCTCCATTCATATCTCGCAACAGCCTTCAATGTGCCCGGATATCCCATTTCTCCGTCCGCTGCCACATACATAAACTCGACGCCTCCATTCTCCTCCCTGCTTTCCCAGACCTGGTTCTGGAATCCGAGCGGACCGCCGTGGAGATGGTTGGGGCCGTTGTTCACCGGCAGTTCATATTCTTTCCCGTCCAAAGTAAAACGGCCTTTAGCTATGCGGTTTGCATATCTTCCCGGCACTTTTCCGGCACAGGGACCATCGGCAAAATAGCTCAGAGGCTCAGGATAGCCAAGTACGACATCCGCGAGGACTCCGTTCCTGTCAGGCACGCAGACAGACACGATACCGGCCCCGACACTTGAAACGCTCAAAGACGCTCCCGATTCATTCTCCAGCCTGTAAAGGTAGATTTCCTTTCCTTCTTTGGATTTGCCCCAAAGCTTTTTGGTTATAGTTGCCATATTATTAAATTTTTAAAAATTAATATTCGTATTTAGATCTTTCGACTCACTTCGTTCGCTCAAGATGACATTGAGGAATTTCCTTTGCTCGCTCAAGATGACAATCCTGCTTTGCTCGCTCAAGATGACAGCTCCGGCTATGCTCCAGATGACTGACTTTTTAGTTGTCTTCATCTACCGAATACGGCAGAAAGGAGATTCTCCGGTATGGCATCCTTCATCAGCACAATCTTGTCACGGTTAAGCAGGTACAGCGAGGGAATGGCTCTCACATCATAGAGCAAGTCATTGCGAATTATAAGATTCGGATCATATACATTGTGCCAGGACTCGGGATATACAGGCATATAGGCATACCACTCGCCCAAATCCTCGTCTATATAGACATTGACCACAGCCAGTTCCCCGGCGGCAATCATTTCCTCCATTTCAGGATAGCTTTTCAGTTTTTCGATAATCTCTTTGCAGGCCTCGCATCCCGGATTCGAGAAAAAGAGGATAGTCAGTTCGGCGTCAATTCCCCAGAGGTGTCCGATGCGTCCGTTCTTGTCGCTGAACTTGAAATCCGCGGCCTTGGTCCCGACCTGGTTCATGCGACATCTGCGGGCGGTTTCTGCAAAAACATCCCTCTGTGCGGGTTCGTAAAGCCCGGATTCAGCCTTGGCAGCTGCAAAATACGCATACACATCCTCGTTGCGCATGGGGGAGTTCGGGTCGTAGAGATAGTCGTCTATGAAAGCAGTCAGGACCTCGAAGAGATTTGAACTGCTGTCTGTTTTTTCGCACGTCTCCAACTTCTTGAAAACCCGTCCACAAGCCTGCTGTGCCTGTTCGAGAGGAATGTTGGAAAGAATCAGACACCATGAAGACACGGCCTGCTCCACCTCAGCCTTGTCAACCCCGTTCACTAAGACGGAATCGCATACAAAACCTCCCGAAAGATCAGTCAGCCTGTCGAAATAGTGATCGGCGACATAGACCATCGCCTCATCACGGTCTTCAATCAGGCTCGGCACCTGAATCTGCGGGAAAGGACGGCTTGCGGGGGCTTGGGAGGCCCCTTTTCTTCCGCCGCAGGCCGCCGCAAGCAGACCTAATGTGGCGGCAACTAATATTCTTGTTTTTTGCATATTCATCTCCCCATGGAAACTAGTCCTGACTTGAATCTCACAAATTTAAGAAACCTTTTTGTAAAATATTATCTATTTTAGATCTTTCGACTCGCTTTGCTCGCTCAAGATGACATTATTTTTTGGCTCGCTCAAGATGACATTATTTTCTGATTAACTTTGCCCGTTTAGATCTTTCGACTCGCTTTGCTCGCTCAAGATGACATTGGAGGATTTTTTATATCTTTGTCAGTTCATGCAACCTGAAAACTGAATGAAAGCGGTGAAAGCATATGGAGCATATATTGTGACGGCAATTCTGCTGCTGTCATCCGTTGCGGCAAAAGCCCAGTTCTACACCGCAGG
>CABQAB010000094.1 GCA_902461985.1 uncultured Bacteroidales bacterium
GCCGGCAAGTTCAATCACTGCCGTTCCGGCCGCCGCTGACTTGTACGCAGAAGCAGGGGCGAAAGAATTGAATGTGCCGCTTGTTGCTATGCCGGAAATACTGCCTTCAAATTTGGCAATAGTGCCGGTCTCATTAGTGTTTTCGAGTTCGCCTGACTTTTCAGTGGCATTTTCAGCAAATATTGCGAGTTTGTCACCCTTGGACCATTTCGGAGTGTAGGTCTTGTCACCGTTGTTTTCAATGAACGATTTTACAGGAGTGTTTTCCGCAGTGTTCACCACGAATCTGACTCCGTCCTGAACCTGAGGTTCAACTGTCTCCTCTTTGGTGCAGGATACCCCTGCCGTCACAAGCATTGCAGCCATAGCCGCATATCTGGATATATTTTTCATCGTGCTGTCCGATTAGAGTTCATAAGTATAGTCACTTGATTCCTGAAGTTTGTCGCCGGCTTCATTGACTCCGCCGTAGAGACTCCCGCAGATGGTATTTTCGGTTTCAACCGTTATCACGGTAATTTTCGAAGTTTCGTACTTCTTTTTCATAATCTGTATTGTAATAGTGTTATTGTACTTTGACACATCTTACGTTCAGCGCGTTCGCCGTGCTGTAGTTGTGATAGTTGTCAGTCTGGATATAGTCCTTTCCTGCGGCTAATGCACAGTTTTTCAGTCCATGCATCGTGCTGCTGTAAAGCATCACCAAACTGCAGTCTCCGAATGTGCCGTTGAATTTCATACGTCCGCTCTTTGGATATGTCGCAAGCGCATCAGCCGAGCTGAAACTTATCCATGGTGATTTCCCGTTCCTGTAAGCAGGAACCATCCAGCCATCAGGACATGGGTCGAAAACGCCTTTCTCGCCCGTGGCTTCTTCCGACCAGAAGTTCGGGCCATATTCAAGGGAAGCATTTCCGTCGGTCGTTATCCAGCTGTAAGGCTCGCCGCCGGCTGTGACGAAGAGGCATGGATCAGTGAGAACCCTGCGCGTTGCCTGACCTTGGTTGGAATTCCATACATCTCCCGTCGTGTATTTCACCTCGGAGTTGTTGATGTCATACAGCGGTACCGAAGTGATGGAAGTTCCGTCGGTCGGGAACTTGTCAGTAAATCCCGCGTATGGAGTATTCTTGGCACCCTGGTAGTACATTCCGACAGAGAGCGGGTCGTTCACGTCCGGAGTCATCGCTCCGAGGTTGCGGTCCATGAACATATAGTCCGTGGCTCCGTCGCCGTTGTTGTCGATTGCGCTTGTTTTTTCGTCAGGATTGAAATCCGTGACCCATATATGCCATGACCAGGCTTTCACTTCTTCCATCTTTACGGATACGAGCGCGTTGCCTCCGTTTCCGCCGTTGGTCTTGACCGTGATTGTGCTTTGCTCGGGATTCTCCGCATCGGCATTGAGAGTGACTTCGCTGATAAGGCTCTGCGTATCCTGCCAGATGAGCTCCGCACCGAGTTCGCCGTCGTTGCGCAGATTGCCGCCGTTGATGAAAGTTATCTTCCTCCATACCTCGTAGGCTTTTAGCACAGGGAAAGTCACTGATTCACCCGGCTTTACGATATGGCAGTTCGGAAGATCTGCAATATTGATCAAGGTGGAGACTATATTATACTGATAGGCAGTGCCTTTCGCGAAAACGCCATTCTTTGGGGAATATGGCTGGACAGAACCGTCTGAAAGGATTTCCACGCTGCTTCCCGATGCGTTCTGAGATGGAATATATGCACGGAAATGCTTTGTTCCGTACTTTTCCATCGCGATTACTTCCGCCCCCTCCTGAGCGGATGATATGACATCCTCACTGCCGAATTCCGCAAGATTGAATGTGGCAGCAGGCTTGAGACCCTTTATCTGTGCTGATTTTGCGGCACCTCCGCTGACCTGTACATCTACGAGCGAGAGAAGATGACTGAAAGTCAGAGTGACAGTTTCGTATGTTTTGTCAATGTCAGCTGTCCTGGCCATCATCAAGTCATACATGGACCCGGATGCATCGTAGGCAATCCCGGTCGGGTCAATGTTTTCCACATAAGGATAATAGGCATAGAAATCAAGCACCTCGCCTTCTGAAGGATAGCCGACTTCCCTGTCTATAATCCACATCCCGCCTGAATATGTCAGTCTGCGGTTGTCAACACTGTTTCCTGATGCTAAAAGCTTTCCGGCTGTACCGGATGGGCGGGAAACAACGAAAAGCCCCACCTGGTCTCCCTCGGTGAAACTTGTCTTGAAATTCTCATCAGTGATTGCCCGGGTGCTGTTTTCTGTGGTCAGCTCGAACTTGAAGCCAGCCCCGCCAGGAACTCCGTCAGAGACGGCAGCGTGTTCTTCCTTTGCACATCCCGCAAGCGCAAGGAGGAAGAACAAATGATAAAATACCTTTTTCATCAGTCGATTGTTAAGGATATTAGTTAATAATGTTTTCAAATGAGGCGACCGAATCGTGTAAACACACATCAAAAACTGCATATATGAATAAAAATCATAGGAAGCCGTGCCGAAATTTTTGACATAAATTTTAAAACAGCTTCTAAAACTGCGGAAAAATATGTGTGGGAAATCATCAGAGTCGCCTTATAGGCAAAACCGCGATTTACCTTAACAAAATAACCAATGCTAAAAAATCAATTCATGAGGTGGAAATACACCACCATGAAACAGGTTCTCAAGTGTATGGGAGTGCTGTTTCTGATGATTGGGATGCTGGGCATTCCTCTTTCCGCATCTGCTCAGAAAAATGTCCGGATTACCCTTGACGAGACAGACATTACCATGGCCAAGGCTCTCGAACTGCTGGAGCGGCAGAGCGGATACAATTTCATATATAACAAGGACATCGCAGATTTCAATGCGAAAGTCACTGTCAGATTCAAAAACGAGAATCTGGCCGGAGCACTCGACAAGCTGTTCGACGGGAAAGGAATCAGTTATGAAATCAATGACAGGTATGTGGTTCTGAAGTCTGCAGCCGGTGCCAGGACGGATAAAGTCTCCAAAGTGAGCGGATTCGTGCGGGACGGTGAAGGCCTGCCGCTGACCGGAGCCGCCGTCACGGTAAAGGGCAGGAATACGGGAGTGACTGCCGGTCTGGACGGAGACTACACGATTGAAGCATCTACCGGGGATGTCCTCGTATTCACCTACCTCGGCTTCGATACCAAAGAAGTTGGAGTCGGGGAAAGCGAACTTGTCGACGTTACCTTGGAAGAGTCGCAGACATTCCTGAACGAGGTCGTGGTTGTGGGCTACGGCACGATGAAGAAGAAAGACCTCACGGGCTCCGTGAGCTCATTGTCCGGAGAAGCCGTCACTGACCGCAAAGTGTCCATGCTTTCCTCTGCCCTGCAGGGAGCGGTCTCCGGTGTGACCGTGACCCGCTCAGGCAGTGATCCGGGTGCATCGGCAGAGATTCGTGTGCGAGGTATTACTACCATCGGTGACAGCAGTCCTCTTATCATCGTCGACGGGGTTCCGGCAGACAACATCAATGATGTCAATCCTCAGGACGTAAAGGATATCTCAGTGCTTAAAGACGCTTCATCCGCAGCAATATACGGTTCACGTGCGGCGGCCGGTGTGATTCTCATCACCACGAAGCGTGCTTCGGAAGGCAAGGTGTCCATGCAGTATTCGTACGAATATGGCTGCGAAACCCCTACGGCTCAACCTGACTATGTGGATGTCGTCCGTTTCATGCAGATGACCAATGAGCTGCGCTGGAACGATGCCGGAAACGGCACGGAGCATTTCCCAACGTATATACCTGCAGTAATCGACAATTACACCTCATTGCATGCCTCGGATCCCGACAGATATCCTGACACAGACTGGAGGGGAATGTTGCTGAACAGCCATTCCAACCGCCAGTCACACAATTTCCGCATCTCCGGAGGCACTTCAAAGATACGCAGCACCGCTTCCATCGGTTATGACACATCCGACGGACTCTATGCGAACAAGGAATATAACCGCTTCACTGTCAGGATGAACAATGACATAACAATCAACAAGTACATCGCGGCTTCGATAGATGTCAATGTGAAGCGCAGCACAGCCCAGGATCCCAACTATGATCCGATGAACGCCTGCTACATGATGCCGGCTGTCTATCCGGCCATGTGGGCGGACGGGCGCGTAGCGGAAGGCAAATCGGGAGACAACCCGTACGCCGCCCTCAATTATGGAGGTACGAACACCAGGCACTACAACCAGGTCGGAGGCAGGGCGGCAGTGTATATCACACCGGTCAGGGGTCTCAAACTCTCTGCTATAATATCCCCTATATGGAACGATTCTGACGAGAAAGCATTTGTCAAGAAGATTGAATATACGGCTTCGGACAATCCTGACACCGTCATAGGAACCATCAACGGATATGCGACAACCAATCTCAAGGAGACACGCAGCAAGAACTTCAGCCTCACCAAGCAGTTTCTTGCCAATTATGACGATACATTCGGGAAACACAGCGTGAGTGCCCTTTTGGGATATGAGGACAACATTCAAAGTTATGACAAGATATGGGCTGCCCGCGACAGATATGCACTCACTGATTTCCCTTATCTTGAACGTGGAAACGAAGACTATCAGACCAACGGCAGTGAGGCCTCGCATACGGCCTACCGTTCCGTTTTCGGAAGAGTGATGTACGATTTCGACGGAAGGTATCTCATCCAGGCAAACCTGAGATGTGACAAATCTTCGCGTTTTGACAAGAAATACAGGGCGGGCTGGTTTCCTTCCGTATCTGCCGCGTGGGCTTTGACCAACGAACCGTGGTTCCGCAAACTGAACATCGAACGCTGGCTCAGTTTCCTTAAAATCAGAGCCTCGTATGGACTGCTCGGCAATGACCGTGTCGGCAGCTATCCTTATCTGCCTCTGCTGAACTACACCAACAGCCTGTTCTGGGAAGGTGACAATGCCGTGTCGCATATCACTGCCGCACAATGGCAGTATGCCATCCGTGACATATCATGGGAAACCACCAAGACATTCGGTGCCGGTCTGGATTTGGGGTTCTTTGACCACAGGCTCAACATAACTGCCGACTACTACTATAAAATCACCAAGGACATGATTCTGGACATAGATATTCCTGATTATGTCGGCTATGACAATCCTCAGCAGAACACAGGAAAGATGCGTACCACCGGTTTCGAGATAGAAATGAGCTGGAGGGACCACGCAGGGGATTTCAACTATTCGGTGAGTGCAAACCTCAGCGATTTCCTCTCGAAGATGGGCTATCTCGGCGGCAACCAGTTCCTGGGAGACCAGATAAAGACCATGGGCAGCTGGTTCAATGAGTGGTATGGCTACCGCAGCGACGGAATTTACCAGACACAGAAAGAAATTGACAACTCTCCGGTGATGAACAGCAGCGTGCGTCCGGGTGACATCAAATATCTCAAGGCGGATCCGGACGACCCTACGCCTGTCTCTCCTGACAAGGACCGCGTGCTCCTCGGAAACTCCCAGCCGCGCTACCAGTACGGCCTGACCTTCAACTGTTCATGGAACGGCATTGACTTCAATATTGCGTTCCAGGGTATCGGCAGCCAGCTCAAGAGAAAGACTGCGACGATGGTACAGCCTCTGCGGGACAACTTCGGTAACATACCGAAACTGATTGACGGAAGATACTGGAGCAGCTACAACACTGCGGAAGAAAACCTGCGTGCGCAGTATCCGCGTCTGACCTACAACCAGGCTTCATACAATTATGCCATGTCCGATTTCTGGCTGTTCAAGAGCTACTACTGCCGTCTGAAGAACATATCCCTGGGCTACACACTTCCGAAGAAAATCACTAAACTCTTCTTTGTCGAGGCACTTCGCTTCTATGTGGCAGGCAACGACCTCTTCTGCATAACCAACTATCCGAGAGGCTGGGACTACGAAGGCTACGGCTCGACTAAATACCCTATTACCAAATCCTTTATTTGCGGTGTCAATATAACATTCTAATACATCATGAAAAAATACAATCCTACAATATTACTGGCATTGGCTCTGCTTCTGGGTTCATGTGCGGATCTCGACCTCTATCCGCTCGATACCGGTTCCAGCGATTCATGGTACAAGACCGAAGAACAGATCAAGGCATCTATCAGCGGCCTTTACAGAGTCGATTTCCTGCCCATAGACGATGAACGCTGGTCGGACAACCACCAGGCGCGTACGAACCTGAATGACTACACTGGCGCCACACTTAACGGGGAGTCATGGTATGTAATCAACCGATGGCAGAATGCCTATAAGGCAATAGCAAGATGCAATGTCCTTCTGGACAAGCTGGCCAATCCTTCTGAAACGGGCATCACTGAAGAGAAAGCGGAACTCTATAGGGCACAGGTGCTTTTCATAAGAGCCACACAGTATGGGATACTCACTTCCAGTTACGGTGATGTGGTCTATGTAGACAAGGAACTTTCCATAGAGGAGTCATTCAAGATAGGACGTACCGACCGTGAGGAAATCATGGAGCATGTATATGCGGACTATGACCGTGCGGCTGCAAGCCTCCCTCTCACATACGGCAGTTCTCAGGAACTTGCCACCAAAGCTGCGGCCCTCGGTCTCAAGGCGCGTTATGCCCTCTACAACGAAGACTATGAGATTGCTGCAAAGGCGGCAAAAGAATGTATTGAACTCGGCAGCCACCAGCTCTATCCGGATTTCTCCAAACTTTTTCTGGCTACCACCCATCACGCTTCCGAAGTTCTCCTGTCTTCTCCACATTCTTTGGAACTGGGAATCTACTCCGACTCTCCGGGCAACATCCAGGGCTATTCACCACGCAACCGCGGCGGATATGCCAGTGAATATCCGTCATGGGAACTGTTCGCCTCTTTCCTCTGCACCGACGGGCTTCCCATTGACGAGTCGCCTCTGTTCGACCCGCATAACCCGTTCAGAAACAGGGACCCGCGCTGTGCGGCAACAATCGTGGAATTCGGCACTGAGCATTGCGGTGTCATCTATGACCCGAATCCTCTGACGACCGAGGTCTACAGTAAGACACATGGCAAGAACATCACCAACCTCGACTGCAAATCCGGTAGCCAGTATGCTTCCTACAATGGCCTGTTGAGAAAGAAAGGCGTAGATGACAGCTGGATAAACGGAGGAAGTTTCCAGGTGGCTTACGACCGCATATTCATCCGCCTTGCTGAAGTCTATCTCACCTATGCAGAAGCGATGATTGAATCCGGGAATATAGACGACAGTGTCCTGGATGCCATAAACATTGTCCGTGCACGTGCCTACAAGGTCGACTACAAGGGTTCCGGCTATCCGAAAGTGACTACGAAGGACCGGGACAGGCTGCGCAGCATCGTCAGGGTTGAGCGCCGTATGGAACTTGCCTATGAAGGGCATAGGCTCATGGACATCATCCGCTGGAAAATTGCCGAACAGGTGCTCAATACTCCGGACTATGGTCTGCTCGACAAAGATGCGTTGATTTCCAAAGTGATAGACAAAAATCAGTGGTTCTGGCCTGAAACACCGGAAATAGATGAGAACGGTACCGCTGATTTCTCCTCTATGTACAGCAAAGGTCTGTGCAAACTGATTGCCCGCCGTCAGTTCGATGCCTCGAAAAACTATCTCTGGCCTATCCCTTCACAGGAGGTAATCACCAATCCATACCTCGGTCAGAATGACAATTATTGATTTAACGGAAAAAGTAATTATATGAAAAAGATTTTCAAGACAGTTTTTATCATGGCTGCATTGAGTGCCTGTATCCCTACCGCCATTGCAT
>CABQAB010000095.1 GCA_902461985.1 uncultured Bacteroidales bacterium
GTATGCACCCTCCGAGCCGCAGCGTGGACAGGTTCCCGTAATGTAGCGGTCTGCGAGGAATGTTTTCGCCTCCTCATCATAGTACTGCTCGCTTTCCCTGACAATGAATTTGCCTTCATCGTAGAGTTTCCGGAAAAAGTCGGATGCAGTCTTGCCGTGAATCTCCGAAGACGTCCTTGAATAGATGTCGAAATTGATTCCCAGGCCAGCAAACGAAGACTTGATGATGGAATGGTATCTGTCCACTATGTCCTGAGGGGTCACGCCCTCTTTTTTAGCCTTTATGGTGATAGGCACGCCATGTTCGTCCGAGCCGCAGATGAAAAGCACATCCTCGCCTTTCATCCTGAGGTATCTCACATAGATGTCGGCAGGAATGTACACGCCGGCAAGATGTCCTATATGCACAGGTCCGTTGGCATAAGGAAGAGCACAGGTTACAAGATTTCTTTTGTAGTCTTTCTGTTCCATATATTCAATATTTTTACAATTCTTTGTAGAGGCGCGAAATGGCAGCCTTGATTTTGTTCTGGCCGGTAATTTTCTGCAGGACCGCAATCTGAGCGTCGGCATCGTCCGTACTTGAAAGAAGTTCCCTCTGCAGGTCCTTGAGCATGATTTCGATATTCATCAGCTGCAGCTGGAAAAGTGCCTTCGGAACATAGGTGACGAGCATCGTAGCCGAGGTCGTGAGCGAATTCTTGAAATCGTCTATGGTTATGTTGTACTTGTCCACGAGTATGTCCCTTGTCGCCTGGGTGATTACGCTGTCAGGATTGTCCCTGAGGCGAGCCAGTATCAACGGCTGGGCAAGCCCTGAATCGAAAAGGGAGGTGTATGCTTCAAGAAGACGGGAATATGCGGAATTGCGGAAAGAAATCGCATTGGCGTCCAGGGTGTCAAGAATGAACTCCGCCACGGTAGGAACCTGTCCCTGGACATGGAAACAGGAGTTCTTGTCGAAATGCAGTTCCTCTTCGCCATACACGAGCAGGAAAGAGAGAAGTTCCCTTTCGGCGGCCGCAGTCTCCTGGACCTCCGTCCTCAACGCTCCCTGACGTTCCGTTTCCCGGTCATGCTGCACAGGAAGTGCAGTACCGGCTTCACTGAAATCCCCGTCAATATCGGAAGGGCCAGGCATATCGGATGATACCGGCAGACGGGACGACTCCGCTTTCTCCTCATCCATTCTTTCTCTTGCTGCCTCTCTCTCCATCTGCTTGCGGTCGGCCTCCAGCATGGCCTCACGGCTCCGGCGCACTCGGCCGTAGAGTATGCTTTCCTCTATTCCGAATTTCTGTGAACAGTTCTGGATATACATGGCCCGGACAATCTGGTCCGGAATAAGGGCTATGGTGTCCGCAACTTCGTTCACGAGTTCAGCCCTTTTCAGAGGGTCGTCGCCCGCCTCGCCCAAAAGCCGGTCCGTCATAAAGCCCACGAAATCCTGCTCGTTGGTGGAAATGTAGTCCCGGACCTGTTCCAGCGTATGCGAGCAGGCGAAGGAATCCGGGTCCTCCCCGTCAGGCAGAAGCACCACCCGCACGTTCAACCCGCCTTTCAGCACTAATCCTATGCCTCTGATTGCCGCATGGATGCCCGCGCTGTCGCCATCGTAGATGATGGTCACATTGTCCGCAAAACGCTTTATCAGCGCCACCTGTCCCGTCGTGAGGGACGTTCCGCTGGATGCCACGACGTTCATTATGCCCAACTGGTGCATTGAAAGCACGTCAAGATAGCCCTCGACCAGTATGCACTTGCCCTGACGGGCGATTTCGTTTTTGGCGAACCAGATGCCGTAGAGGGACTTGTTCTTGACATATATTTCCGTCTCCGGGGAATTGACATATTTGGCGACTGACTTGTCGGTCTTCAGCGTACGCCCGCCGAAAGCTATGATCTGTCCGGTAACCGAATGGATGGGGAAGATTACCCTGTCGTAGAAACGGTCCACCAATGTCCCGTCGTCCCTTTTGATGCAAAGGCCCGTCTCCACCAGATATTCCGGTTTATAGCCGGCCGACAGGGCCGCCTGGGCGAACCTGTCCTTTGAACGCGGCGCCCAGCCGAGTCCGTATTTCTCTATCGTGGAATCCTCCAGTTTTCTTTTCGAACTGAAATATTCATAGGCAATGGCCATTCCTTCCGGCTCACGCAGCGACTTGCGGAAAAACTCCCCTGCAAAGGAGGACACCACCATAAGGCTCTCCTTATGCTGCATCTTCGCTATGGTTTCAGGGCTTTCCTCCTCTTCCTTCACCTCTATATGATATTTGCCTGCGAGATAACGGATGGCCTCCGGAAAACTCATGGTTTCATGCTCCATCACGAAATCCACGGCTGTCCCGGCCTTGCCGCAGCCGAAACACTTGAATATGCCCTTGGACGGGGAGACCGAAAAGGAAGGGGTCTTCTCGTTATGGAAAGGGCAGCACGCAATCCAGTTCGCGCCCCGCCGTTTCAAATCAACGAAGTCGCTCACCACATCCACTATCTGCGCCGCATCAAGGACGCGTTCCACTGTTTCGCGAGGTATCATTCTTCAAATATCAGTTCGCCACTTCACTCAGGAATTTCAGTCTTACCAGACGGATTTCCATTTCTTCATAATCGTTTCCGAGCTCGTCGATTGCCTCTTCGAGGGAATCGGACTGAGCATCGTCACGGAAATAAGCATATATTTCATCCACCACGTCATCGTCGAGAGTCTGACGGACATAATAGTCCACGTTCAGTTTGAATCCCGACTGCACAATGCCTTCCACTTCGGTCAGGAGTTCATCCATCTCGATTCCGAGAGCGGACGCTATGTCATCGAAAGCCAGCCTGCGGTCAATATTCTGGATGATGAAAATCCTGTTGTCGGATTTCTGCACCACCGATTTCATGACAGACAGGTCGTACGGCCTGTCGATTTCATTCTCTTCCACATATTTGCCAATCAGTTCTATGAATTCCCGGCCGTATTTCCGGGCCTTTCCCTCGCCGACTCCCTGGCAACGCTGGAGCTCCTCCTTAGTTATGGGGTAGAGTATGGACATATCCTCTATCGCTGCATCGCTGAATATGACCCACGGCTGCAGACGAAGCCTGCGGGCCACGTCCCTGCGCAGTTCCTTCAGCATTTTCAGCAGAGTCTCGTCTCCGCCTCCACCGCCTGTCTTGGCAAGAGGTATGCCTCCGTCATCGTCATCTTCTTCACCCGAAGCGAAGACACGGTCCTCTGTCATCATGAGAGGCTCAGGATGCGCGAGAAACGCCTTTCCTTCTTCTGTCACTGATATAAGCCCGTAAGAGTCAATATCCTTGAACAAAAGATGCTTCACAAGTCCCTGATGGATGGCAGAGCACCAGAATTTGGCAGTATGATCCCTTCCCGCTCCGAAATATTCGATTTTGTCGTGACGGTAGGATTTGATGAGAGAATTGCTTTCGCCGGCAAGTATATTTGCGAGATGCTCTGTCTTGAACCTTTCCGGAAGCGACTGCACCAGCTCGATAATCAGGCACATGAGTTCAGAGCCCTCGAACTGTTTCTTGGGGTGGAGGCAGTTGTCGCAGTTGCCGCAGTTGTCCTCCTTGAAATCCTCCCCGAAGTAGTTGAGAATAAGTTTGCGGCGGCATTGGTTGGACTCGGCATAGGCCATGGTCTCCGCCAAAAGCTGCCTGCCTATTTCCTGCTCGGCGACAGGCTTGCCCTGCATGAACTTTTCCAGTTTCTGAATATCCTTGTAACTGTAATAGGTTATGCACTGCCCCTCCTTGCCGTCACGGCCGGCACGTCCCGTCTCCTGATAGTAGCCTTCGAGGCTCTTCGGGATGTCGTAATGAATGACAAAACGCACGTCCGGCTTGTCGATGCCCATTCCGAAGGCGATGGTCGCCACGATTACATCCACCTCTTCCATAAGGAACGCATCCTGGTTCTCCGCCCTGGTCTTTGCATCCAGTCCGGCATGGTACGGTCTGGCCTTGATTCCATTCACTTCGAGCAGCTGGGCTATTTCCTCGACTTTCTTGCGGCTGAGGCAATAGATGATGCCAGATTTGCCGGCATTCTGCCTTATATACCTTATTATATCCCTTTTCTGGTCGGACTTGTCCCTTATTTCATAGTAAAGGTTCGGACGGTTGAACGAAGACTTGAACACCCTGGCATCGGGGATGCCAAGATTCTTGAGTATGTCGCTCTGGACCTTTGGAGTGGCGGTAGCTGTAAGGGCTATGATCGGAGCCCTGCCTATTTCGTCTATTATGGAACGTATTTTCCTGTATTCGGGACGGAAGTCATGGCCCCATTCGGAAATGCAGTGCGCCTCGTCAATTGCATAGAACGAGACCTTGATTTCTCTGAGCAGTTCCACATTGTCCGCCTTCGTCAGGGATTCCGGCGCGACATAGAGCAGTTTGGTAACTCCTGAAACGAGGTCCGAACGGACTTCCGCAATCTGGGAGCGGCTCAGGGATGAATTGAGGAAATGCGCTATGCCCTCGTTGCCGGACACGAAACCACGTATCACGTCCACCTGATTCTTCATCAGGGCAATCAGAGGGGATATGACTATAGCCGTGCCTTCCATCAACAGAGCCGGGAGCTGGTAGCACATGCTTTTCCCTCCTCCGGTCGGCATAAGCACGAAGGCATCATTACCTGCAATCAAGTGCCGGATTATCTCCTCCTGACCGCTTTTGAAAGATGTGTAGCCGAAAAATTCCCTTAATTTTTCGAGCAGGATTTCAGAAGTTGGCATATCAGACGCGCATTTGTTAAGCAAGTTAGTCAATATTTTGACGTTCTCAAAAATTTTTTGATGAATTTTGTTGTCCGTCCTGCCGCCCTTTCCGTTGCGGGCATCGTCAATCGCATCGTTAATTGCAGCAAAATCGGATTTTATCTTGTTTTTGCTGTCAGTTTTGCGTATTTTTGTGGAATATTGTGTTTCGCATGCTGCGACCACTTTTTGAAGATTGACTTAGTCAAGGACACATAAAATTTTTTAACAATATGAAAACTTCAAGAATTTTTGCCGCTCTTCTCGTAACGGCACTTGCACTTTCCTGCAAGTCTAACAACGGGATCAAAGTCGATGTCGAACTTCCTTCTTCAGCTGATGCGGATTCAGTCAGCTACCTTATCGGTGTGAACTTCGGTTCCTTCCTCAAAGGCAACAACTTCTGCGAAAAGCTTTCCGAACTCAACATGAACCAGATGAAGAAAGGTATGGAGGATTTCCTGAAGGCTGAGGGCAACATGTATTCTCCTGAATTCGGCGAGCAGTTCAAAATCAATCCTGAGGAGATGGGACGTATACTCAACGGTTACATCGGCAAGAAGAACGAATATAAAGCTGCGTACAACAAAGCCGCAGGTGAGCAGTTCCTTGCAGAAAACTGCAAGAAGGCCGAGGTGGACACCACTGCAAGCGGTCTCCAGTACACCATCCACGAGGCCGGCGAAGGCGAAAGGGTTCAGCCTAACGACACCGTATGGGTGTTCTACAGCGGAAAGACCATCGACGGAAAAGAGTTTGACGGCAACATGGACAGCGAAGAGCCTACACGTTTCGTTGCCAACCGCGTGATCAAAGGTTGGACAGAAGGTCTCGGACTTCTCGGCGACGGCGGCAAGGCTACTTTCTACATTCCTTCCGAACTTGCCTATGGTGAGAGAGGAAACCGCGGCATCGACCCTAACTCCGTGCTTATTTTCGAGGTTGAAGTCCAGAAAGTCGGCAGAGTGGCAGTTGAGACCGAGCCAGATGGAAAAGAATAAACCTTTCAAAAGATTTGTTTTATGTCACTCGAATTAGAAGGCAAGATAATTTCCAAACTTCCTGTCCAGACCGGAACTTCGGCAAGAGGTCCGTGGTCCAAGCAGGAGTTCGTAATCGAATACCAGGAAGGCAACTATCCCACCCAGGTCTGCATGAACGTCTGGGGAGAGGACAAGGTGAAGGACTTAGAGAGGTTCAATGCCGGAGACAGCGTGAAAGTTTCTTTCAACCTGTCAAGCCGCGAGTTCAAGGAGCGTTGGTACACCGACGTCCGCGCATGGAGAATCGAGCCGGCAGGAGCTGCTCCTCAGGCTCCGGCTTACGGTGCTCCGGGATTCGCGACTCCGACCGGTGCAGGGATTGAGACTCCGGCCTCCCCTGCCGCAACGGCCACCGCAGCGGACTTTGATGCAGCGGATTCTGACGATCTTCCGTTTTAATCCGGACAAACAATAGACTGAGGGGGCTGTGTCAAAATACAAGATTTTGTACAGCCCCCTCAAGTTATGCAGCAACCAGCGACAAGAAAACAACACAGCAGTTTGCATCATGACTCACCGTCACAAAAAACAACCTATTTTATAAACACAATTTTTACTGCGTATGAAAAATTCGCCTTACAGCCAGCTCTTCTCCCGAAAAGGGGCAATTATCCGTCATGAATCCATCCTGCTGTCAGCCGCTCTCCTGTTCGGGATGACTGCATGTGAAGTTGAGCAACCGGACAACTCCGGGGGACTGGACTATGTCCCGACGATAGCCATAGAAGAGAATGAAGTGACAGAAAACAGCATAAGCCTCACACTTTCCGCCGACAATGCAGATACCGCAGCCTGGTATTGCGTAGAAGCCGGTGAAGAAGGCGGAGAAGAAGAACTTACAGGAGAAGAAATTTTCTACAAGGGGAAGAGTCTCCAGCTTAAAGAGGGCAAGGCAAGCCTTACCATCACGGACTTGAAACCGCAGCAGCTTTATAGAATCTTTGCCGCGTCTTTTTCAGGAGAAGCCTATTCCGAACCGGCTGTCGCAGAAATAGAGACTGCACCACGGGAGAAGATGCTCTCGTTTGTATCTTCGACGAAAAAAGGCTTCACCTACCGCGTGGACGTTCCGGAAAATGAAACATATCAGCACGGCTACGTAGAAGGCTGGTATTTTGACTATCAGCTTGCCTTGGCGAAAGAGGACCAGGGCAGCGAGTTCGACATGAAAGCCTTCGTATGGAACATGCTCGTCGACCGGGGAACGGAAGCGAGCGGCCCGCAGAGTTTCACCTGGAATGCCGGCGACCACAATGAGAAACTCGACAAAAAGGCATTCATCGTGGGAGGTCATCATTATTATGCGCTGTTCAGCTTCTTCGGAGCCGAGAATGAATGGCGCGGAACTCCGGAGGTCTTGCGCATCGATCTTGAGCCAGCCGGAGAATCAGCGGAAAGCATGAACATAAGCGCAGATCTCATCTCGCAGGAAAAAGTGATAATCCGCATGGAATGTAACTCCGACAACGTGAATTTCTTCTTCTACGATCTGTACCGAAAAGAAAGCTACGACAAGATGATGTCCGAGCAGGGAAAGGAAGGACTTGCCAACCATCTTTTCGAATACGGATACCCAGTCGGAAACACCTATACTGACAGCTGGGGCGTCGACCCTGGAGAATCCTACATGCTCGCCGTACTCGGAGTAGACTACAACGGAGACATATTCTATATTGACAAACAGTTCGACACTCCTGTGTACGAAAAATCAATCTACGTCGAGATGAAACCATACGAGAGAGAGTTGCAGGGGCATCATGCGTACGACACTTTCGAACTGATGGTGGCGCCTCAGCATTTTGACGAGCTCAACAGCGAAAGCATAGTGTGGACATTGCAGACAAAGTCATACGTAGACAATTATCTTGAGTCCA
>CABQAB010000096.1 GCA_902461985.1 uncultured Bacteroidales bacterium
GTTTTCACTATGCCGAGGCGAGAAAAGTGGCGACCGAAGGTCGAACCGCATCCTACCTTCCCGGATGCAGAGCAACGGAAAGATAAACAAAATTTTTGAATTCCGTTATATTTTATGTCCTATTACAAAAATGTTGGCACGACGAACACACTATAGTTCTGCCATCTCGACAAACTTTCACATACGACAAGATGTTAATTTGTCGCAAGATGTCTGCGACGAAGTGCCGTAAGCACGCTTTCCGAGGCAATAGGATTAAGCCCCCGGAACGTCGTACGGCTCTTCAACTCATGCAGGGGCATAACCAGCAGAAGTTTGGCGATACACTCATCAGCAAAAGAATTGCTCACAACATTTACTCCTGTAAAATCAAGAACGACACAATCATTCTGCTGGATCAATGGAAGCAACTGCTCACGCACACGCCGACCTAATGGACGAGTACCTAAGTTCTCTCCAAATTCTTTGAAACTAAATGTTACCATAGCTCCTCCAATTCATTGTCATTTAAAAATGTCTCATTGTACTGTTCAGCGGCATTCGTCCGATTGGCAACGACCTCTGCAGGATTGATTTCCTTGTTAGTGCGAAGTTGTAGATAAACAATTGTACCTTGCCAAAAAGGAGTTTCAGTAGTCGTTTCTTTCCCCTCCTGCACCAATAATGTGTGTTCACCTGACCTCACTTCAAATCTCAATCCGGCATCACGCGCAAGCAAAGATGTAGAATAAAGTCCAAAGCCCATACCCTTTCCGTCAGTGATAGCATCCCTTATGCACATTTTCAATGCATCCGGTTCTGACAAGTCGGCATATTTAACGTTCTCAGAGAGCGACTTTCTCACACCTATACCATCATCTGCAACCAAGATACTCAAAATGTGATTTGACGGATCGTAATGAGTAATTATAGTTCCAAGCTCCTTCCCGGAATGTGTCAATACATTGTCCAATATCTCATAGAAGCAATAGCTCATTGCTTGAAGTATAGTTGTTTCAATCTCAATATGCCGAGTCAGCACATCGATAACCCGCTGATACACATCATAGATATTCTTCTCGTCAAAAACATCGATAGTAATATCGTCGCTCCTTGATGAGAAATACTGTTTTATGAGACAAGAAAGATTCATATAAACTTCATAGGACAACAAATATCTCACAAAAGTACATAAAATATTCCGTATCTTTACTTGCAATCACCATCAATACGTAATATGAGAAATTTCAAGAACAGGCACTTTTTTCTTTTTCGGAAACAAAAAATTTATCATTTGGCAAATTTAGATGGAGTATATAAATAAGGATTGCACAAGCATAAACCTGTGCAATCCTTTTATTGACAAGTGCAAAGCACTTAATGTGGCAAAGTCGCTGAAACTTGCGTGAATGAAACCACTAAAGTTTATTGACTGTCGCTTTGCCAGAATCTGATGCTATGATTTCGTAATCAGTATCTTCTACGATTCCCAGAACATCTACAGTCTGATTGGCATCACCAGTCCAGCCTTCACCGTTCTTGAAAATGATATTGAGTCCTGGAACGGCTTCAGGAGTGGTATATTTGTAGAAGTCACCATCCTTTTCAAGAATGACCTCTGAGCCCTCACCACCAGTAGGCCATACATGGGCTGTCGGTGTCTTGGTCCAAGCTGCAGGCCATTTAGCCCGTACAGTCACGACAACCGGATCAATGACAGGAGCCTCTCCTTTTTCAACGAGGATAACCTCCAGAGTACCTTCTGCAGAACCAGCCTTGGAAGTAAACCTTACTGTAACCTTGTCTCCTGTTGCCGCGCCCTCATAAACCGTGCAATCAGTGAGTGGGAACCAAGCCTCAGCATTGTTTTCATCCATAACGTTGAAACCGTTATTTCCGAAATAGTCTACCAGTTCGAACACGCCGTTGCCTTTAGCCTCAGCCTCCTTATATGTCCAGTCTGATGCACCGTTCCAAGGGTGTTTGAACGAGATTTTAGTTGCAGGAACATTGCCGATAATAGGATTAGCTGCCCAATTTCTGATCTGGACGAAAGCAACTCCGCCATCAGCAAAGCCGGAAGCCTTTGGCTGCCCGCCGTTTTCAAGTTCTATGGTCATCTGGCCGTTAAGAAGAATCACATTGTCATATTCAACCGGTTCATCTGACTCAGGGTCGATGTTCTTGCCCCACTGGTAAGACCATCCCGCAAGTTCAGGTTTAGAAGGAATCGCGCAAACCTTAAGTGCCATATCAGCGGCATAGTCGAAAGTGAACTGATACCAACGACCTGTGTCGTCTCCTTCGACCTTAGTAAATTTGCAGGTCTCAGTGTCTTTTTCGCCCCAATCGTTTACAGTTCCAACTGCATAAAGACCATTCTCGTGAGTGTTTTCAGGAACATATACTGCCAAAGTAGTCTTGCCTGCACCCGGAGCATCAATGTTAGGCATGATAGTTACCAAGTCCTCGCCGTCATCACCGCCAGGAGTCACTATAACTGGAGGATTATTTTTTTCACATCCTACAAGAGCCATTGCCGCAATGCACAACGAGCCCCAAAATAACTTATTAAGTTTCATAATTAAAAGGATTAAAATGTTTATAATGTTTGTTTAATGTCTTATTTATCCGTTTCATAACCCGGATTCTGAGTCCAGAGGCCGTTTGAAGTTTCTATCATTTTGCGAGGTATAGGGAACCAGTCGCGATGATTGTCAACATCAGCCTTTTTGAAATCCCACTCACCTTTCGAGAACCTGTTGTAACGGATCAGGTCACGACGGCGTGTAAGCTCCCATGCAAACTCTCTCCCGCGTTCTTTCAGGAGTTCGTCAAGATCAAGTGAAGAATATGCTGGACAACCCACGCGAGTGCGGATTTTCTGGAATTCAGGGTCAGAAAGCAATTCTGAACATTTCGCATTGTCACCGGAACGGAGTGCAGCTTCGTACTGCATATAAAGTACATCAGCATAACGGAACAGTACGAAATCATTATCACAGTATTTGTTCGCTCCCTGCTTGTCCACTTCATATTTGAGGAACCTTGCTCCATCATTGTGTGTGGCATCGGTAAGCGAAGTGACCTGAGGTACTATGATTGCCTTCAGGCCTGCCTGCTTGTCTGTCATTTCCAGAATGACATCGGAGGTTTCGCTCTCGAAAACAGGTCCAAGGAACCAGCCATAACCGTCACAGCCATGGGTGCCGGCATCAGCTGGACACGGACCACGTCTGTCGCCGTCTTCATAAGTCCCGAGAAAATCTTCAGGAGCGCAGAAGCCGTTCCAAGGCTTATCTACAGTATTCCAGCAAATCTGATGGCAATAATTCAGACTCAAGTTGGTGATACGGAGCTTGTTGCTCATCTTGCCGTCGACATCACGGTAATTGAACGATGAATTTCCATCCTCGACAATCACGAAAATATTCTCCCTACTGCTTTCATTGAGAATCTTGAAGTTTGTAAAGAAATTATCTTCAATACTATATGATTTGGAATCAATGACTTTCTGGCAGGCATCGACACACTTTGTATAGAAATCACTTTCACCTGCCACACCGTCCAGTCCACAGTTGGAAGCAGTCACCCCATACGAAGCCGCATTTAGGTAGAGCCTTGCAAGCAGAGTATAAGCCATTCCCTGCGAACAACGTCCATAGTTCTCCGCATGGTTTTCCGGAGTAATGACAGGGAGATTCGGAGCTTCTTCTTCCAGAACTGTCACAAGTTTGTTCCAGATTTCCCATGTTTCGCTCTGAGGCACGGCTGCTGATGAGTAGTTGTCAAGATACGGTATGCGGCCGAAAGTATCGAAGAGCGTATAATAGTAATAACAGCGGAGAACCTTGATTTCTGCCGCGAAGCGGTCATAGAGACCTGCTTTCTGAAGACTCTCCTTAATCGGCTCAAGCTGGCTGAGGATCTTGTTACAAAGCACTGCACCAGCATTGGAGAACTGCCAGACATATTCGAATGACAAATCGTTGGCTGTCCAAGTATGGTTATTGAAACCTGTCCAATAACCGTTGTCAGACCAGTCTTCACCAGGGTTACGTACCGGGTTCACACATTCATCCGAAGAAAGGGTGTTGATTCCCCAGTATCCCCAATGGTCATGAAGCCATGTGACCTCCGCATACGCCTGACCTACCACCTTTGCCACATTTTCCGGATCTGAAAGCATTTCCTCGGCAGTCGGTTTGCCATAGACTTGCTCATCAAGCAGTCCCTTGCAGGAAGAGGCAACGAGGGAAACAATTGCCAAAACAATAATATACTTTTTCATAATTTCAATTAACTGCAGAAGAATTAGAATGTAAGGTTGAGTCCGACAAGGACATTGCATACTGAAGGGTAGAATCCGGCAGGGTCTATACCCGGACTCCAGACACTTGATGTATTCACATCAGGATCAGTTCCTGAATATGAAGTTAACGTAAATACATTCTCAGCTGTGGCATACAGTCTGACTGACGAAATGTAGCCATTGTCAGGCAGGCGGAAATTGTAACCAACGGTGATGTTGTCAAGTTTCAGGAAGGAACCGTTCTCAAGGTAGTAGTCAGAGAACAGGCCCTGACGGTATGCGCCCGTACCTTCAGCAAGTTTCTTCACGTCGTACATGAAGCAGTTCGAGCCCTGGGATTTCTGAGGACCGTAAGCCCACCGTTTCACATTGAGAATCTTATTACCCACATTGCCACGGAAGAAAAGGGAAATATCAAGGTCTTTCCAGCGGATTGTGTTGTTCCAGCCATAAGTCATGACAGGCTGTGCGCGTCCGATTTTCTGAAGTTTGTTTTTGCCGTTCTCATCTTTCTCATAGACAAGCCCGCCTTTACCGTTAAGACCGATGACTTTATAGCCATAGAATGTACCGACAGACTCGCCCTCCACAATTTTCTGTGTATTGACACCCATCAGACCGTTTTCACCGACTCCGCCACAAAGCATTTCAGAATACGCCAATGGATAAGTCTCGCCATTCAGGTCAACGTCACCGGTAAGTTTGTCAAGACGGTTGTTGTTGAATGCCATCGTAATGCTGGTTGTCCAACTCCAATCGTTAATAAGGACAGGGACACCTGTAATAGCAATTTCGATACCTTTAGAACTGATTTCTCCGCAGTTTGCAAGCAATTTGTTGTATGGGAACGGAGGAGTAGGAACATCATACTCCCAAAGAAGGTCCTTTGTGTCCCGATAATACAAGTCAATGCTACCGCTCAGGCGGTTCTTGAGGAAAGAGAAGTCGAGACCAACATTGTACTCGTATTTTTTCTCCCAACGCAAATCCGGATTGGCGTTCCTGCTTACGCTATATGTAGTAACCCATTGTCCATTGTACCAGAATGCACCGCCCTGAGTAAGAAGCTGTTTAGAACGAAGGTCATCACCAAGGTTATTTCCCGTCACACCGAAACCTGCACGGAGTTTAAGGTCGTCACACCAGTCCTGATTGCTCATGAAAGGCTCGCCGGAAATTCGCCAGCCGGCACTGACTGCGGGGAACAGTCCCCATTTGTGATTTTCACCGAAACGGCTTGAGCCCTCACCACGGAGAGAAACCGAGAGAAGATATCTTTCCTGGTAATTATAATTGACACGGGCGAATGCAGCGGCAAGCGTATTGGAATTGCGGTAAGACGAGATACCCATCTTCTTGTTCTTGTCCGTGTATCCATTACCCATATCAAAATACTTGTAGTTGTCTGTAGGGAAACCGGCATTCTCCATCCAGTTGCCGTCGAACATGAAATTCTGATATGACCAGCCTGCCACAGCAGCCACCGAATGGCCGTTCCAACTGCCGGAATAATCAACCGTAGCCTCATAGAGTTGTTTGAAATTCAAGTCTCTGTTCTCAGAAGCCTTTCCTGCTGCATCGGTATCAGCATCATATTTCTGGGAAGTGTAACTATAGGAAGAATAATTATTTGCCTCGATTGCGGCAAATCCGTTGATTTTAAGTCCCGGCACTGCTTTGATATCTATGGTAGCCTTGATTGAACCGCGGAACTCGTCTCCTGTCTTGTTGGACTCCTTCAGGTCTGTAGCCATAATAGGGTTGGACTGGCCTGAACCTGTCGGACGGAAATACCCGGACACGGTGTTAGGGTCCATTACAGGATAAGTAGGGTTCAGAATGGCAGCCTGCTTGAAGTCACCGCAGTCGTAATTGTTCTTATAGTGCATGAAAGACATATCATATGCGAGTCTGAGCCATCCTTTCAATGCTTTCTGGTCGGCTGCGAAGCGGGCTGCAATCTCATTGCGGTCTGTGTTTTTCGCAAGTCCCTCGGCATATTTGTAGTTTGCGGAAGCCCGGTAGCTGAAGTTCTGTGATGCACCGGAAATGGCCACATTGTGGTTATGGGTAAGAGCAGCAGCTTTAGTTGCCTCTTTCATCCAGTTGGTATGGGTATCTTCATCATAGATGACAGGTTTCACTTGTCCGCCTGAAATCTGTTCAAGCTGACGGTATTCTTCAGGTGTAGCGAAACCGGTGTCAAGACGTGGAGCGGAAACCGAGAAGTAGCCGTTGTATTCCACATTGGTCTTGGCTATGTCACCACCCATCATCGCACCGCGTTTGGTGGTAATGAGGATGACGCCGTTTGTACCGCGAGTACCGTAGATTGCCGCTGCAGAACCGTCCTTGAGGACATCCATAGATGCGATATCATCGGTAGTCACATTGTCGATGTTGTCAGTAGGTATGCCGTCCACGATATAAAGCGGAGACGTACCGGCACCTTTGTCCAATGTAGAAAAACCACGAATCTGGATATTGTAGCCAGTTGAGGTAGGATCGGAGGTTGTGCGGCTGATGTTCAGGCCGGCGACCTTGCCCTGGAGAAGTCCCATAGGGCTGCTTTTTACTCCTGGATTGAAATCCTCGGCCTTGACTGACGCGACGGAGCCGGTGACTTCCTTTTTCTTCTGGGAGCCGTAACCGATTGCCACGGCTTCTTCGAGGAACATCGAGTCTTCTGACAGTTTGATCTGGGCCGGCATTGCGGAAGCGGTGAACGTCTGGGTCGCATAGCCCATGCAGCTTACTTCCACGATGGCTGACGGTCCGGAAACGACGAGGACGAAATCGCCGTCGATGCCGGTTGAATAACCGTTTGTGGTGCCTTGTTCGAGAACTGTAGCACCGATGACGGGACCGAGGTTATCGACGATTACGCCGCGTACCTCATACCCGTTTTGGGCATACAGGCTTGCCCCCCCCAATGAGAAAATCAGGAGAGAAGCGATGCAAAGAGATAATATCTTTTTCATTTACAGCTATTTATAGTTAGAGTTATTATTTACTTTTGATAAACTTCACGGATATGGCCCCCAGTACCAGGCAGACACCGGCGACGAGGAACATGCTGACCTGTGCCCCTCCGACGAGTTTGAGGAGGAAGCCTCCGCAGGCGGCGGCAATGATTTGCGGGAGGCATATCGTGCCGTTGAACAGACCGAGATAGGTGCCGATATGGTCACCGGAAAGGGAGTTCGTAAGAAGGGTGAAAGGAATCGCCAGCATGGCAGCCCACGCAACTCCTATGAGAAGGAACGATATGAAGAGCAGATACTGGTCGTGGATGAAGAAGACTGAAGCGAAGCCCGCAGCCCATCTGCCAAGTCAGGTTTCCAAAATTGGAA
>CABQAB010000097.1 GCA_902461985.1 uncultured Bacteroidales bacterium
GATCTCGGCAGGAGCTTCGTATTTTACAACGATACCGCCTTGCGCCATCTGTGGAGAGCCTTTGTAAGAACCCTTCTTACCTGCCACTATGATTTTGCCTCCGACCTCGAGGTTGAGTTGAGTGATATTGTATTTGTCCTTGTCAAGAACAGTAACTCTGTAAATATACACCTCACCGGTTTCATCCTTGATGTTGATATTGGCATTGTTGTAACCTTCGCTCACCTCCTTGATACTGGAAATTTCTCCGCTCACAAGATATTGGGTGTCATCTTCAGCGGCTGCAAGGAATTCAGCAACCGTTGCAGGAGTGTAGCGGACATGGCTTACATATACTCCCCCCTGCGCCATTTGCGGTGTACCCTTGTATGAAGATCTTGTCCCTATGACAGTTATATAGTCATTCTCCTGAAGTCCCAGATCTTCGATATTTCCTTCAGTGGTGACTGTTCTGTATAACAAAACAGTCTCACCAAGGGCACCAGCTATAGTGATATCTGCGTTGTGATACTGGGAAGAAGCTGAAATAGAACGAATAAAACCACTAACGCGGTACTGTTTATATTTGTCTTCCGGGGCAGCGAGGAATTCGGCAACGGTAACATCTATGACATCACCATCCTGAGTGAATTCATAAGCCATTTCAGTCTTGCTTTCCTTACCGCTCTCATCATTAACCAGTGTGGAAGAGAAGTTGATGGCACCCGCACGTGTCGGACCTGCGTTTGGAAGAATCTTCACTGCAACGAGTGCGGTGTCGGCAGGATTCTGCTCAAGTTTGGTCGGGATGCCTTCCTTTGAAGAGATGCCGGTAACCTGAATCCAATCCTTACACTCTTCCGGGATTGAATAGTCTACGTTTCTTCCCTTGAAAGCCACTTTGACTTCAAAGTCGTCTCCTTCTTTAGCGTAAGTTGCAGACTCGGTAACGACCTTAAGCAGAGATTTTTCTATGTCAAGAACTGTCACGTTTACGAGTTCGACAGTTGTGCCATAAGTTGTCTTTGGACCTTCGACATAAACGACATCTCCGACCTCGAGACCCCATTCTGAGAACTTCTTCTCTTCTCCATTGGCGTTCAAAGTACCATAGATGTAGATGGTGTTGTCAGTCTTGTGAGAATCATCTTTGAGATACCAGTTGCCGTATGTTGTATTTACGATGCTCGTACATACGCCTCTAACCCTATATGTCTTGCCGTCCGGACCATTGATAACCTCGTTGCAGGTGGCGTCTTCAGGCGCGATTGAACCCTGACGTACAACGAAATGCTGTTTGGAACTTCCGCAGACAAGTGCCAGTGTGATTTCTCTTCCGGCTTTAGATGGGTCAGCCTTGAAAGTGATTTTTGTTTCTCCGGCAGGAATTTCAGAAGCAATAGTCGCTCCATCTTTGGTTGTGTAGTAAGTACCCTCTACTTTGAGCCATGAATCTTTCGTATTCGAAGCGTCTACGTCCGCCCAGTTGGTAAGAGTGCCATAATAGTCATGTTTTGCCTTGATGGTCTTTCCGTCAGCGCCTTTGCTGAAGCTGAGCACCTGCGGCCATGATTCGTTAATCACGAATTTCCATGGTTCGGTGCTGGTGACAGTCAGCACTGCAGAACCTCCAGTCTCTGGAATCGTAAGGAACGTCTGGTCCAGTTTGATGTTTTCAAACGAATCAGTCGGCATATCCTTCACACACCCTGAAAAAAGAAGGGCGGAAGCGAAAATAGCTGAAAATATTTTGTTGAGTTTCATTGTTTCCCGGAATGATTAGTTGAACATATATTTGATTCCGACTGAAGCATACCAGCACTGGCCGATAGTCGTTACCGGCACGAAGGTCTTGGTATTAGCACTGATCTTGCTCTCGCCTTTCGCGTTTTTAGGAGTAGAGAATACAGGATAGCCTTCAGCATCCGTAAGCTCATATTTGAGAATACGTCCGTTGCCGCTTGATGCGAATTCAGGATTCATCTGCTTCATCACACCCCAGTTGTAGTTGAAGAGGTTCATCACGTTCTTGACGTCCACGCTGAGCTGGATAGTGTTGGTAGATTTCCCGACCTTGAATTTGAAATCGTGCTTGTAACTGAAATCGAGTCTGTTTGTCCAAGGCGAATACACACTGTATGCCTCGGCATATTTGCCCTGATTCTTCTTGAGGTACGGATCTTTGTGAACGAAATCCATGAAGTTGTCACGGTCGGCTTCTGAAACGAATCTGAACTCGTTGTTGGCAACCTGCTCGTCTGTAGGGATGTAGATTGCGTCGTAGTTGTAACCGTCGCCGTTCATGTCATTGACCGTAGTGTATGAATAGTTGTAACCGCCACGGAAAGACTCCCAAATCAAGCTGAAGTGGTTGTTGCCTTTGTCATGATAAGTCAGGGAAGCAACGAAACGGTCAGGAGTTACATACTGAGAGTTATGAAGGTCGATGTTGTTCGGACCTTTGGAAGTGGAAACGTAAGTAAATGCAGATTCAGCGTTTGAACCAGGCATACCTGTGAGTTCCTTGGCGCCGGTGCGCGTGTATGCAGCCATCAGGCTGAGACACTCCCACGGACGCATGTTGAGCGTGAAGTTTGCGGAATAGCCGTAGCCCTTGTTGGTGTTCTCAAGGACGAAAGCCTTTGTAGTGCCTCTGAATTCAGCAGGATAGATAGGACGGTTGTCCGCACCTTTCCACTGAGCGAATCCGTTTACAGGAAGCATGGACCAGTCTGAAATGGTGACACCGTTTACAGTCTTGTTGAAAATACCTTCGGCACTGATTGAGAATGGGAACGGAGTCGGGATCTTGTAGTCAATTGCAAGGGAAGTCTTCCATACCTGAGGCATCTTGAACTTAGGGTCGACGGCAGAAATAGATGAAGGAAGAGCACCATCTTCAGCGGAAATGGTTGAAGGGAAGCCCATGTCGATAAGTTTGTCAAGCAAAGCCTGAGTCGTGGCCTTCTTGTTTCCGTCAACTACGAGTCCGCCGGCGAATTGAGACAGAATATCGTTTACACTTCCGTAGTTTGCCTTGACAGCATCAGGAAGTTTGTCATATTTCGTAGAAGGACCGATCTGGGCCTGGTACTGCACCATACCTGAGTTCGTAGGCATATTGGTGAAGAATACAAGCGGAAGACGACCGGAGAAGAGGCCTGTACCACCTCTGAGGCTGAGGCTCTTGTCTTCGAGGATATCCCATTTGAAACCTACTCTCGGAGAAACGGTAACACTTGCAGTAGGCCATTTACCGGTGTCGATGTGCTGCTCTGTGTAACCGTATTTCTTAGGGTAGTAAGCAAGTTCCTTGATGGCGTTGTTGGTCATAAGATCCTGATTGTCAAAGAATAGACCGTCAAGACGGAGACCATATGTGAGTTTGAAGTTGTCAAGCGGAGTCCATTCGTCCTGTGCGTAGAGTCCGACTTTATGGAACTGAACTCTTGCTGCCGGATTCTTTTCGCCGTCGTAACCGTATGTGAGACATACGACTTCAGGAGTTGCGCCGTTGAGGAAGTCATCAACGCTTCTGTAACGGTAATAACCCGTACCGTTTCTCATGTATGCGTTGTCGGCCATCTGGTATTCGTAGTTCAGACCTCCGGTAATCTTATGGTTGCCTGTGTAGTAAACGAGGTCATCCTTTACGTTGAATACGGTGTTATGAACTGCATTGTTCCATGTGAACAGTTCGTAACCGAGAGCCATGTACTGAGTTGTGGTATTTGTGCCGTCATGGATGTCTATGAACGGGAACTCATCAGAGTTGGAACCGCGGACGTCATCCAATTTCGAGAATGTTGCAAGGAACTGGTTTGACAGATTGTCGCTGATTCTGGTATTCAAATCCACTGATACAGTATGTACATTGTTGTTCATGGAATACATCGAATTGGCGAAAGCCATCGAATAAAGAGACGTTCTGCCGTATGCAGACCTTTCGCCACCGTCCATTGAACTTGCGTTAGGAGCCATCCAAGATGTGTTGCCGGTATAGTTGTAACGAAGAGCAAGGTGATTCTTGTCGTTGATGTTCCAGTCCAGACGGGCGAGAACCTTGAGATTGTCCTGATCCGCAGGGAAAGAGGAGAAAGAGCCTGTGTCGTAGCCGTATTTCTCTTTTACGAACTCTGACACTCTCTCCATGTCGGCTACTGAAGTATAAGAAATGGATTTGTCAGCATTTCCCACTCCATTTTCAGAGGCTCTCCACTTGATGACTTCAGAAGGAGTCTGGGTGTACTCTGCATTGACGAAGAAGAAGAGCTTGTTCTTTACGATAGGGCCGCCGAGGGTGAGACCGTAAGTGGTGTTGCGGTCTTTGTCGCGTGCGGAAGCGATTTCCACACCTGCGGCTTTGCTACCTCTCATGTTCTCGTTCCTGTGATAAACATAAGCGGAGCCTTTGAAAGTGTTCGTTCCTGATTTTGTGACCGCGTTCACGCCGCCGCCGATGAAGTTGGTCTGACGCACGTCGTAAGGGGAGATGACAACCTGAAGCTCCTCGATGGCGTCAATGGAAATAGGATTTCCGCCGCCCGGAAGGTTGTCGCTCAAACCGAAGTTGTTGTTGAAGTTTGCACCGTCAACAGTGAAGTTGGCAGTACGTCCGTCAGCGCCGGCGAAACTCATACCATTTCCGCCGTATGGGGACAATCTTGTAACATCTGTAATGCTGCGGGAAACCGTAGGCAAAGTCTCGATGTCGGACCTTGAGATGTTAGTCGCTGCGCCGGTCTTCTCAGCTGAGAATTTGGATGCAGGGGTTGCAATGACAATCGCTTCTCCGAGCATGAGCTTGTCTTCCTTGAGGTTGACGTTGAGACTTGAGGTCTCGGCAAGCTGGAGAGTGATGTCAGTGTAAGTCACTGTCTGAAATCCCAGGCAAGAGAATTCAACAGAGTAAGGACCGCCGGCACGCATGCCGTTAATAACAAAGCGGCCTTGTTCATTAGACACGGCCGCATACTTTGTTCCTGATTCTGTGTGGGTTGCAACAACTGCAGCTCCAATAACCGGAGCACCCGATTCATCAGAAACACGACCGTTGAGACCTGACGTGGTGACTTGGGCGAAAGCCGTTGCACCAAACATCACAACTGTGGCCAGAAGGCACAGCATACACCTAATTGTTTGTTTCATAACGTTTTGATAGGTTTATATAAAAATAACGTCCGCAAAGGTACTACTTAAATCCCACTTTCTAAAATAAAAACGCAAAATCCAGGCTTATTTTATAAAACTGAAAATATTTGTAGATTTGCGTTCAGCACATCTTGTCACGGATGTGTTTATATCATTATGCGATGAAGTTATGAAAGATAATTGAGCCTATGTCAGCAAAAAGCTTCACACCGCCTCCTGCAATGGCAGAACTGCCCAAACCGGAAACAATAGATATACCGGCCATCCTCGACTCATATCAGAAGGGCGAAATCGACCTTATATGCATACTTGGACCGACAGCTTCGGGGAAAACCAGATACGCTGTCCGCCTTGCAAAGGAAATCAACAGGCTCACTGGGGCTGAGAGGGCGGAAATCATCTCGGCGGACTCCCGGCAGGTCTATCGCGGCATGGACATAGGCACAGGAAAGGATATGGGCGAATACGACGGCATCCCATGTCACCTCGTGGACATTGCCGACCCGGGCAGCAAATACAACATCTACGAATACCAGCGCGATTTCGAAAAGGCCTACCGCGACATTATAGGCCGTGGAGGTATTCCAATACTATGCGGAGGCTCAGGGCTTTATATCGAGGCTGCCACCTGCGGATATTCGCTGCCTGACGTGCCTGCCGACCCGCAGTTGAGGTCGGAACTGGAAAAAAGGGACATGGAAGAACTGATTGCGATGCTCGCCAGCATGAAGACTCTGCACAATTCCACAGACTACGACAGTAAAAAGCGTCTGATAAGGGCTTTGGAGATAGCCATATATGAAAAGGAGCACCCGGTCACAAGGACTTCATTCCTTCCCAAGCATACATATTATATAGGTACGCTCGTTTCACGGGAGGTCAGAAACGCCCGCATTGACGCACGTCTCGATGCCAGGTTAGAGGAGGGCATGGTCGATGAAGTCCGCATGCTGCTCGACGGGACCCATCCCGCTCTCCCGAAAGATGAAAACGGGAAAGCCCGTGCAGTTCCGGCCGAAGACCTTATCTACTACGGGCTTGAGTACAAATTCCTTACATTATATATAACAGGCGAACTGACTTTCGAACAGATGAAACTGCAGCTCGCCACGGCAATACATCAGTTCGCCAAACGCCAGATGACCTGGTTCCGTGGCATGGAACGTAAAGGCCTCACCATCCACTGGGTTCAAGTATGATGGTTAAAGTCCGAAGGCTTCTTTTATGGACTCAACTGCATCAAGGAGTTCCCAGCCGAAGAACTGCACACATTCAGTGACTTCCCGGCCGTTCCTTTTCAACTGTACATTGGCGCAGTAGGGTTTCCTGCCGAAATGTCCGTAGGAGGCTGTCGGCTCGTAAATCGGATTCTTCAGGCCGAATTTCTCAATGATTTTTGCAGGTCTGAGGTCGAAAAGTTCCCCTATTTTCTCAGCGATGAACGAATCGCTGAACTTAGCACCCTTGCAGCCTTCTCCCTGCACACCTTTTTCGTCAACTGCCGCAGTACCATAAGTGTCCACGAAAATGCTCACTGGACGCGCCACTCCGATTGCATAGGACAGCTGCACCAGCATCTCGTCAGCCACCCCGGCGGCAACTAAGTTTTTCGCGATATACCTTGCCGCATAGGCTGCCGAACGGTCCACCTTGGACGGGTCCTTGCCCGAAAACGCTCCGCCGCCATGTGCTCCTCTTCCGCCGTAAGTGTCCACGATGATTTTCCTGCCGGTAAGCCCCGTGTCACCGTGAGGGCCGCCGATTACGAATTTGCCTGTAGGGTTCACGTGAAGGATGTATCCTTCAGGATTTTGTTCCGCGTCATATTCCCCCTTGAACAAAGCCGCCTCAGGCTCGGGAATACGGCTGAGAATCTCCGGAATCAATATTTCCTTTACATCCTTGCGGATTTTGGACTGCATGAAGAAATCGTCTGAAGTGAACTCGTCATGCTGTGTGGAAATCACTATCGTGTGGATTCTCACTGGCTTTCCCGTCTCGCCGTCGTATTCCACTGTAAACTGGGATTTCGCATCCGGTCTCAGATAAGGCATACGGGAATTCTTCTCCCGCCGTATGTCAGCGAGAACTTTCAGCGCAATGTGGGAAAGATAGAGAGGCAGCGGCATGTAGTCCTCCGTCTCCCTGCAGGCATATCCGAACATCATCCCCTGGTCTCCCGCACCCTGCAAATCCGCAAGTTCCTCACCGCTTTTCTGCTTGCGGTCCACGCCGCGGTTAATGTCCGCAGACTGTTCGTGGAGAGTGCTCATCACGCCGCAGGAATTGCCGTCAAACCGGTACTCGGCCTTGTTGTAGCCGATTCTGTTCACGGTGTCGCGCACCACTTTCTGTATATCCACATACGCATCTTCCGAGCGCACCTCCCCGCCCACAATCACCAGACCTGTCGAGCAGAATGTCTCGCACGCCACTTTGGCCTCCGGATCCTGACGGAGGAACTCATCGAGAATAGCATCCGAAATCTGGTCCGAGACCTTGTC
>CABQAB010000098.1 GCA_902461985.1 uncultured Bacteroidales bacterium
GGTTTAGTTTTCCTTAAACCAATCGTTGTCTGCGTCGGAATCTGAATTCCAAGCCTCAACCTTGGCGGCACTTCCTACTTCGGGACTTGATGCGAATCCCGAATCCGTGCCGAACTCAAAGATTTGACAATCCGGGGCCAGATAATTATTTCTTTTTCTCATATTCTTGAATTTTCGTTCCATTGCTCAGCCGGCTAAGAAAGGAAATGCTGCCGGTCTGTCTGCCGGCAGTATTCCCTGATTATCCGATGTTCATCTGAATTTACTCGACTTTGATGCTGTGAATTGCAAGCTTGTTCTCATCACCGTTAGTTTCACCTTTGAACACGCCCAGAGCGACCAATACATTCTGTCCATTGTAAGAAGACAGGTCATATGTAAACTTGGCATATCCGTCTTCGTCATCTGCAGCGCCTTGCTGATGGATGAGTTTCCAACAGCCGTCAGATGCCATTGATGCACCAGTAGTGTTTTCGACAACAGGAGCAATGTCGGCAACACGAGCACAATCCTCCGTTATGGCTGTGAGTTTCAAGTATGTAGGATTTTCTCCGCTGAAAGTGCGGCATTTCATGACCAGTTTATTATGTCCCTCGGATATTGCAAATTTGGCATAGAAATAAGACTGGGGAGCAGTGGTGCTCACTGTTGCATTGCCGCCATTGGTCTTGATTACGTAACCCTCGCCTGCAAACGGCTCGGAATCCTTCTGTACAGGCATGCAGGACCACCATGCTGCGAAATGTCCGGCAGGTCTCCATGTTTTGTATGCTTCCCTGTACATCTCCGGGCCGTCAACATCCTGCTGTTTCGGTTCAGGAGAAATACCTGTGAAAGTATTGAATTCCGTTACAGGCATGGTGGAACGTACGATTTCCTGAGTCATTTTATAACCCGCATCCAGACCTTCAACGGCAGTACCCGGAAGATATGACCATTCGTCGGCCGTAGTGAACTCTCTTGGAGCAAAAGCAAGACGGCGCAGAACCACCTGTTTCCAATAATCCCCGGTTTCAGCCCTGAAAATGCCTATGGCAATCGCAACTTTTTTACCGACATATTGAGACAGGTCGAAAGACTCGTCTGGATTCGTATAATTGCCGTCTCCGTATTCCCTGATGCCTCCGATAAGTACGGCTTCCGGTTCAGCAGCAGTCAGATCAATAACCTGAACGCCCCATTTGGCAGGAGATGCCGCATCAGCTGCATGAGTACGCATCTTGATATTGAGAATCTTGTTATCATTCGTAATCTCCTTTATTCCGCACAGGTAGGAATCAAAGTTTTCCAGATCAGCAGGGTTCTTCCAGTCACCGTCAGCCTCCCGGTTGCGGATTTGCAAGGTAGTTCCCTCATTCTGTTCTTCCCACCAGCCATACCAGGAAGTGAATGTGCCCATATAGTCGGATGACCAGTCAAAATGAGGATAGTCATCTCCATTCTTACCGCCTCTGTATTCATTGTAGTGCCATACATCGAATTTGAGTATATCCTCCAGCGTTGCTCCTCGCAGAATTTCTTTTCCTCCGATACGGACATCGCCAAGGTCTACGATATAGTCACCAGTGAACATATCTGCCGTAACTGTCTTGGTTACGTCAACACATCCTTCCTTCTGATACAGGAGTTCATAATTGTCAATAGTAAGCTCCTTGAATTCATAACATCCGTCATCTCCCGTAATCAGAGACTGCGCACCATTGAGTTTTACTGTAACGCCTGCAAGTGGTTCGTTGTTGTTTTTCGCATCAAGACAGCGTCCTTTAATCACAGCACTGCCTATTTGCATAGATACATTAATTGTTGCAACTCCATCTTTGAAGGAAGATTGATTGAGTGGTGCAGAAGCCGTTGCATAACCGTCCTTGACAAATGTCAGAGTAAGTTTCTGTACAGGTACGTTCTCAAGAGTAAATGAACCGTCTGCCGCAGTCAGCGCAGAGAGTTCGGTTCCATTGACACTTACTGTGACATCCACTATCGGGGCATACAGATCGTCAGTAACGGTTCCGGTAACAGTTCCGTAAGTTATGTCTCCGGATTCAGGCTCCTTCTGACATGAAGAAGCAATCATCATTGCGGCAGACACAGCCGCAACGACAGTGAGAAATAGTTTTAAGTGCTTCATAATTGTATAGTTTAATAACAAAAAACATTGATAGGCAACGCCTGTCTCGTTCATTTGCCGACAAAGTAAAATACGCAAGGTTAAATTATCGGTTAAATAAGAATTAAAACAAAAAAAAATTTCAATAATCCCTCAAAAAATCTAACTTTGGCGAGACAAAAAAACTGTTATGACTACTCTGGACAAAAAAATATTTTCAATTCTTGCAATATGGGCGACAATTCATTTGCTGGCGTCGCACATAAATGAATCAAAGGCTCAGGGGCTCGGGTTCAACGGCATGTCGCACAGAATTGAAGAGAGGACATCTTACGACGTGCTGGCAGGAAAAAAGGTTAAATTCATTGACAGTCTTAGAGTAGATTTCGAAATGCTGGTCATGCCGGGCAGACAATTCGGCTACATCCTCCGCATCAAAGACAAATGCAACTGGAATCTTTCATACGAAAGCAACGACAGCATCATAATGTTCAGGCTTAATGAAGAGGGACGGATAAGCCATATAAAGGCCGAGCTGCCCAGGACGGAACTGCAGAATCTTCATTGGTACGGAGTTTCATTAGTCTTCGACATTAAAAACGAAATTCTTTCACTGAATATTGGCGATAATAAATTTGCTGCAAAGTCAGCTTTGCCACAGAAAATGACTCCGGAAATCATTTTCGGAAAAAGCGATTTTCTGATTGACGTTCCGGATTTTTCAATACGGAAATTAAGAATATGCGGAACAGGCGTGAGACTTTCATTCCCGCTCAACCAGGTTGAAGGGACTAAGGTGATGGATTCGGACAACTCCGTAAGCGGAACTGTCGACAATCCTCACTGGCTCATGAACCAGTCTTTCAAATGGAATCTCGAATGTAGGCTAAGTTCAGAAACCATAGCGGGAGCAGCGTGGAATCCAGTACGAAAAGAATTTTACTACTTCAACGAATACAGCATCCATGTCTACAGTCTGCTCAACAACAAACTGGACAAAATCGTATATTCAGAAAAATGTCCTGTGAAAATGAAACTGGGCAGCAGTTTCGTAACTCCTGACGGGAACCACCTGATTGCCTATGAACTGTATGACGAACAGTCCGGTGCAGGGGACTGCTCAGTAGCCTCACTGAATCTGGATGACTGGAAATGGACACCCGAAGGGACTGACCGGCTTGACATGCCTATGAATCATCATTCCGGATTTTTCCATCCCTACAGTAATGAATATACGGTTTTCGGAGGCTTCGGAGACATGCTGTATAACGGACGGTTCTTCAGCCTTGACACAGGAAAATGCACATGGCAGGAACAAAACAGCACTGGAGACAAGATAGCCCCGAGATATTTCACGGCGACCGGAACGGATGACAGATTTGTCTATGTATTCGGAGGCATGGGCAACGAATGTGGAGAGCAAGTTGTAGGGCGCAGATATTTTTACGATTTATACCGGATTGACCCGCATAACTTCAAAAGCGAACTTCTATGGGATTTGGTATGGGATGAGCCGAATCAAGTACCGGTCAGAAGTCTCGTCATAGACGATGGCTATTTCTATGCTTTGTGCTACCCGGAGTATTTGAGCAATTCAAGGCTCAGACTCCACAAATTTTCTCTGAAAGACGGGACTCACGAGGTTCTTGCCGATACGATTCCGATTATATCAGACAAAATGAGGACAAATGCCAATCTTTTCTTGGACAAGGATTTATGCAAGTTTTTCGTTCCGGTTCTGGTATTTGAAGATGACATCAAATCAGAGTTGCGCCTATACTCCCTGTCATATCCGGCACTAAGTCAGGAGGAATTCGACAAATTGAAAAGGAAATCCACAAGTCCTGTCTATTTCATCCTTGGCGCAGTATTTTTTCTAATCATTTCAGCCTGCATACTATGGATTGCATTGAAGAGAAGAAAGAGAAGCCTGGAATTCAAGGAATTCACGGGCGGATGCAGACACAAGATGTTCGTCCAGACCATCAGGAACAACTCCATATACTTGTTCGGAGAATTTACTGTCATCGACAGGAACGGGAACAACATATCGCACCGTTTCACCACCCAGCTGCAGATAATCCTGATTCTCATGGTACAGAAAGGAGAGAAAGGCATTTCAAGCAGGCGGCTCAGTTCCCTGTTGTGGCCGGACAAGGAAGAGGAAAAGGTGAAGAATTCAAGAGGAGTGGCCATCAACAATCTGAGAAAAGCCCTTTCCGACTGCGACGGCATCCTGATAAGTTTCACCGAGGGTCATTATAAAATAACTTTCTCTGACAACGCATATTGCGATTACGTTTCGTACAACCGTGCTCTGCAGGAGCAGGACATGGAAACAATAATGAGAATAGGGTCGAAAGGGAAATATCTCTCCTCGATGAACGATCCGATATTCGACACCTACAAAGAAGATGTGGAAAACAGACTGATTCCTTTAATCGAAGAGGAAATGGACCTCAGTTTCAGAAAATCAGACCTTATTTCCACCATGGAAATGTCATCCATCCTCTTGAAACAGGACCCGTTGAACGAAAAGGCTATGGGCATGTACGTCAAAGGTCTGCGACACTTCAAGAAATATGAAGACGCTCTGATATGCTATGCAGATTTCTGCGCTGAATACAAAAAAGTCTACGGCTCAGACTACGGCCGGCAGTTCAACGACATCTAATCCTGCAATGCGACAAAGTTTACTTCGCCGGAGTCAGACGTCCGGAATATGACGACGGGGCGCTGGCCGGACCGGTGTTGCGGGTCTTGTCCGGAACGGGTGACATTCTGAATCTGTATTCACCGCCTTTGAGGAGCTGCCGGTGCGTAAAATAGTTCTTGGCGTACTTCTTACCGTTGACTGTCAGTCCGTTCACGTAACGGTTCACGTCAGAGTTGCCGGGAGCGTTCAGCACCAGTTTACGGCCGTCGGACAGCGTTATGGTCATTTTGCGGAACATAGGACTGCCTATGGCATATTCACCGTTTACCGGACATACCGGATAGAGATCAAGGCTATTGTCCATAAGTCACTTATACAGAAATCCCCGTGGAACTCAAACCGCTTCCGGTTTTGCGCCCGGCTTCCGCAGAACTTTGTCGGTCAGCCACTTGCGCACTGGTACGTCGTAGGCTTTGTAGAATGCCCAGGCAGAGAGGACAGATATGACGACTACGCCTGTGTTAAGCATAATGTGCATCCATACCGGTGCGTCGGGATGTCTGGCAACCCATTGCATCTGCATATACATAAATGGATAATGTGTTATGTACAAGGGGTATGACAGTTCGCCAAGGAATGTGCAGAGTCTGGTGCTGAACATGTCTGTGGTACGGCTGCCGGCACCAAGAAGTACGACAAGCGGGAAAACCAGCAGAATTGAAACAGCCTGATATATGCCATCTCCCATGCCCGCACGGCCTTGAATCTGTGGCACGGAGAAGACAGCTATCAGAATCAGGGAACACCACCAGAAGCCTCCACGGACACGGAGAGGGCTGCCGCTTGGATTGCTTTCACTGCGGTGTGACGGCAGGATGCGCGAAATCAGCAGCCCGCAGAGGAACGGATACAGCAATCTTGTGAATCCTATGTAGAGCTGCTGCGGGTCAAGGCTCCAGCCTCCGATTACGCAATAGGGAGCCTTGCCTTCCGGAAAGAAGCCGAACACGTCGAAGCCGAGAGTCAGGTCAAGCGTCAGGAACGCGGCGGCTCCGCATAATACCGCAAGCGCGATTTTCGGAAGTCGGCGGAATATCAGGGCGTAGAGTATATTTCCTATATATTCGAAGGTCAGAGACCAGTTGGGACCGTTGAATGAATTGAATTCACCCCATCCCCGTATGTCGAGTCCATGACCGCATGGAATCATCAGCAGCCCCATGACAAAACACAATGCGACTTTCCAGCCTTCGCTCGTTGCAATATTTGGGAAGCCTTCATATTCACCGAAGAAGAAAAGTGACGCCCCGATGACGGTTCCAAGAATCACCATAGGATGAAGACGCACAAGACGCCTCTTGAAGAAGCCCCAGGTGGTCATCCTGTCCCATCTGTCATCGTAGGCGTAGCCGATTACGAAACCTGACAGCACAAAGAAGAAATCGACGGCAAGGTAGCCGTGGTTGATAATCTGGGTTCCGAAGCGGGGAATATATGTTTCAAAGCAATGGAAAAGGATGACAAGAAGCGCGGCCACGCCCCTGAGTCCGTCGAGGATTTCATATCTTGGCTTGGATGCCAAAAATACATTTTCTTTCGCCATATAATCTGTTTTTACATTTGGGAGCCCTGAATCTCAGGTTCGCAAAGATAGCAGTTTTCACATAATCCGTACTATTTCAAGGGATATTTTCACATAATCCGGCCAGTTTTGGGATGAATTTTCACATTTTCCCACTCCGGAAGCATGCCAACCGCAAAAGGTAGACGCGAAAAGTAGATGATCCGATGACTCAAATCAGAAAAATTTTGCCTATTTTTGTACGTTTACATAAACTCCGGCTGCATTGGAGATGCCGGTAACGCATTTTCGGCACGGAATAAAATTCAGGCACTATGGAAAATTTTGGATTGGGCTTGCAGCTGATGTTAGTGGGGATGATAACCGTGTTCCTCATATTGGCTATTGTCATCACGGGCAGCCGTCTGCTCATCAGGCTGATAAACAGAATTGCTCCGGAACAGGAACTGAAGAAGGCGCCTGCCGGAGCCGGAGAGGATTACAGCGCCGTATTCGAGGCCGCTGTGACCCAGCTTACCGGAGGAAAGGGAAAACTGACAAAAATCACGAAACTCGAGTAATATGGCAAAAGAGGTAAAATTCTGTCTCGTCTTCAGAGATATGTGGCAGAGCGCAGGCAAATACCAGCCGCGCGTGGACCAGTTGTTGAAAATTGCACCCGTATTCATAAAGATGGGATGTTTCGACCGCGTGGAGACGAACGGCGGAGGATTTGAACAGGTAAACCTGCTCTACGGCGAAAACCCCAACAAATCAGTCCGGGAATGGACCAGACCGTTCCACGAGGCCGGCATCCAGACCCAGATGCTGGACCGCGCCCTCAACGGACTCAGGATGAGCCCCTGTGCCAGGGACCTGCGCCAGCTTTTCTATAAGGTCAAGAAGGCACAGGGCACCGACATTACCCGTATTTTCTGCGGGCTCAATGATTCCCGCAACGTGATTCCCTCAATCAAGTATGCCAAGGATGCCGGAATGATAGCCCAGGCGAGCCTCTGTATCACCCACTCCCCTGTCCATACTGTGGAATACTATGTAGGTCTGGCAAAGCAGTTTATGGAAGCCGGAGCCGACGAAATCTGTCTCAAGGACATGGCCGGAATCGGACGGCCGCACACACTCGGAAGAATCGTGGAAGGCATCAAGAAACTCAATCCGGACATCACCGTGCAGTACCATTCACACTCCGGCCCGGGTTTCAGCATGGCTTCGATACTTGAAGTCTGCAAAAACGGCTGCGAC
>CABQAB010000099.1 GCA_902461985.1 uncultured Bacteroidales bacterium
ATATGACATTCTCCACAGGCTTGTGCCGGAGATGAAGATATGTATTGCACACGGAAAAATGGAATCCAAGGTCCTCGAAGACAGGATTCTCGACTTCATGGCAGGGGATTACGACCTGCTGCTGTGCACGACAATCATCGAAAACGGTCTGGACATCCCCAATGCCAACACCATCATAATAAACCAGGCCCAGAATATAGGTCTGAGCGACCTGCATCAGTTGAGGGGCAGGGTCGGAAGGTCCAACCGCAGGGCTTTCTGCTATCTGATAGTGCCTCCGCTCGTATCTATAACCGAGGATGCAAGGCGCAGGCTGCAGGCCATAGAGGCATTTTCGGATCTCGGCAGCGGCTTCAATATAGCTATGCAGGACCTTGACATCAGGGGTGCGGGCAACCTTCTCGGGGCTGAGCAGAGCGGCTTTATCACCGACATAGGTTTCGAGACCTACCAGAAAATACTTTCCGAGGCTATGGAGGAATTGGGAGTGGAGACCGGGCTTTCTTCTGAGAACGTGAAAGGTTCCTATGTGGCTGACTGTACTATCGAAACAGATCAGACAGCCCTTATACCGGACTCATACATAAGCCTTTCTGCCGAGAAGATAAGAATATACAAGGAACTTGACTCCCTGTCTTCGGACGACGGAATAGACCTTGTCAAATCTCGTCTCGAGGACCGCTTCGGACCTATACCTCCGGAACTGGAATCTTTGCTTATGATTGTGAGGATAAGGCACAAAGGTGAAAAACTCGGTTTCGAGAAAATCATAATAAAGAACGGCATAATGATTCTTTTCTTCGTTTTGAACCCTATGTCGCAATACTATAAGTCCCAGACTTTCCAGAGGGTGATAGAAAGCTTGAACCGGAACCAGAATCAGTTCGAACTGAAGCAGAACGACAACAAGCTCAGGCTCATAAGCAGGGGAGTGGACAGTCTTGAAAAAGCCTATGGGCTTATCTGCCGGCTCGGGGATTAGAATTCTTTGGGATTTTTTTGTATTTTTACCGCCCGAATATAGGGAAACAAAGTCGGCATTATGGCAAATCTGTTGGTAGATATAGGTTACACTGCTCTGAAAGCGACCTGGGCTGACGGCATCACGCTCGGAAAGACTTTCAGGTATCAAGGAGAAAGAACTTATGATTTCATTTCCGGTCTGATAAAGAAAAACAGGCCAGAGATGATAGTAATCAGCAGTTATGCTGAAATATCCGGGCAGTTTGCCGAAAAACTCAGGAAAAGCTGCAATAATCTGATAATCATAGATTCATCCCGCAGGAATATACTGTCCGAAATGTCTTTGCCGGAATGTCTTACTGCGGACAGGGCTGCCGCCGTCATTGCCTGCCGGTATCTTTTCAAGGGAAGGGGATGCACCCTTTTCGATTTAGGTACGATGATGACGGTGGATTTTCTCGATGCTGAAGGCAATTACGAAGGAGGCAACATTTCTTTGGGCTGCAGGACCCGTTTCAAGTCAGTCAACCGCTACTCAAAAACCTTTCCCCTGCTCGACACTCCTGAGGATTTCGCTGATATGGGGGACAGTGTGGAGTCTTCCGTTTCATCTGGGATAATGGTCGGAATGAAGTATGAAATAGAGGGTTATATCGCTAAATATCCGGAAAATATCGTGATTTTTACTGGTGGAGACGCTAATTATTTCTCAAAAATAATGAAAAACCCTATCTTTGTAGTTTGCAACCTTGTACTTATGGGGTTGGCGTTAATTGCTGAAAAATATGATAATAAAGAGAATATATAGAACTGTCCTTACCCTTTCAGCTGTTCTCCTGTCTTATGCCCTGATGGCGCAGACAGAGACTTCCGGAACTTACGGCTCCTATTCCCCTTATTCCATCTACGGTGTCGGAGGAATGGTCAGGGAAGGTACGGCACGTACTCTAAGTATGGGAGGCGTCGGTATAGCGTCAAGGAACAACAGTTTTATCAATACGACAAATCCTGCTGCAGTTGCGTCACGTGATACTCTTGCGTTCATGGGGGACCTGAGTATCTATCAGAACAATGTGATTTATTCCCAGGGAAGCGGCATGGATGCCAGAAATACATTCAATATCAATAATATAGTGTTCTCTTTCCCTATCTGGAGGTCTTCTGCATTCATGATAGGCATCGCCCCTTTCAGTGACGTCGGATACGATTTTTCGAGAAAGGAAACCGATGAGGACATAATTGCGGAGACAGGCAACATTACCTATGATTCCTACGGAGACGGAAGCCTGTATCAGGCATATATAGGCGCCGGAGCCACTTTCTGGAAAAGGCTTTCCGTCGGTGCGCAGTTCATCTACTATTTCGGAAATATAGACAGGATGTCCAACGAGACTTTCGCCAACTCGAGCTACAGGTCGATAAACTACGGAACAAGGCTCAATCTGAGTGCGTTTACCGGCAAGTTCGGTGTCCAGTATGAGCAGAAACTTGCACCGGGAGTTTCAATGGTGCTCGGGGCGACCTACCGGATGGGAACCAGTTTGAGGGGATATGCCAATCATTTTGCGTACGCGAGCCAGTCGAGCGTAGTGGATACTTTGAAGTCAATGACATGGACTGACACCCTTTCACGTACCGGAAGGCCGAGAATAGCCGATGAGATAGGTGTCGGAATATCGTTCAAGGGAAGTGACAAATGGTCTGTGGAATTCAATTACCTGAGATCTGACTGGAGGAATTCGAATTTCTCCTCCTGCAAAGGCTTTTCGGCATCTTCTGACGGAGCGGTATTCACTTCCTCGGTGTCGCAGTCGTTCAGGGCCGGATTCGAACTGCTGCCGTCAAGGAACGACATCAGGTACTATTTCAGGCGTTGTACTTACAGGGGCGGACTCTACTACGACCAGGACTATATGATGCTCAACGGTGCGAGAATAGATTCTTATGGCGTGACTTTTGGAGTTACTCTGCCTGTGTTCAGATGGTACAACGGTATTTCTCTCGGGGTGGACATCGGCAGAAAAGGTGCCAATAAGGCTGTTGCGGAGGGTTCAAAGACAGCAGGATTGACTTCCGAGACTTATTTCAAGTTCTCTATAGGATTCAATATCCACGACATCTGGTTCCAGAAGCCTCGTTATAACTGATGCCTGTTAATCTGAATAATCGTAAAAATATGAATAGTATGAAAAAAGTTTTGCTCATCCTTGTTGCTGCACTGGTCTTGGGATCGGGAGCAACTTTGTCGGCTCAGGGAAAATACGGTGCCGACAGTGCCAACTGCATCAAGTATCTTTCTTACTACAAAGAATATTACAAGCAGAAGAACTATAACGATGCTCTTCCAAACTGGCGTAAGGCATACAATATCTGTCCTCCTACGGCAAACCAGAATATGCTTGTGGACGGAACCAGTCTCGTGCGCCGTCTGATTTCCCAGAATTCGAAGAACACTATCTACAGGGAGGCTCTTGTGGATACGCTTCTCCAGATTCACGAGCTGAGAGCCCAGTATTATCCGAAATATGCCGTCACCGCTCTCAATAACAAGGGACTTGACATGATAAACTATATAAAGGATGACGACAAGACCCTTTACGAAGGACTTACTTCCATCATCGAGAGAAACGGAGTGAACAGCAAGGGCAACCTCTATATCTTCCAGCTTCAGTCTGCCGTTGAACTCTACAAGACGGGAACGATGGATGAAATGGAAGTCATCTCGGTTTATGAGAAGGCTGTGGAAAACCTCGAAAAGACACCTTTCAAGAATGACAAGGAGAAAGAGGACCTGGACAAGGTGACTGAGACTGTGGAGAATATATTCATCCAGAGCAAGGTCGCTTCAGTAGAATCCCTTCTCGAACTTTTCACTCCGAGATTCGAGGCCAATCCTGATGATCTGGACCTTTCAAAGAACATCGTGAACATCCTCAGCAAGGCTGAAGGAGGTACGGATACAGACCTTTTCCTGAATGCAGTGAACAATATGCACAGGCTTGAGCCTTCATACCAGTCAGCATATTTCCTTTACAAACTCTATTCTTCGAGGGGAGCGGCTGACGAAGCAATCAGGTATATGGAAAACGCAATCGAGTATCCTGAATCCGACGACAAGACAGATGCTTCCTACTATTACGAAATGGCAACATTCTGTTATAAGAACGGAAGGTCTCCAAAGGCATTCTCTGCTGCGAAGAGGGCTGCCGAACTGGATTCCGAACTTGCCGGAAAGGCATACATGCTTATCGGCACAATCTGGGGCTCACAGGTTTGCAGGGGTAATGAAATAGAGTCAAGGGCACCGTACTGGGTGGCTGTGGACTATCTTGTAAAGGCACGCAATCTCGATTCCGCCCTGGCTGAAGAGGCAACCAATCTGATTGCCCAGTATTCGAAATACTATCCTCAGAAGTCTGAAGCGTTCATGTATAATATCCTTGACGGACAGTCCTATACGGTGAACTGCGGCGGCATGACTGCTACGACGACAGTAAGAACCCAGAATTAGTCTTGAAGAATAAACTGAATATTGCCTTTAGAATAGCAACCGCAGCTGCGGTTGCTATCGTCGTCTATTCCTGCGGAGGCAATCTGAAGGAAGAGACGGCGAGGGATATCAGCAAAATGCCAGTCCAGACTGCAGACAGCTTAGTGAGCATCCAGACCCAGAACGGTCAGATACAGGTCAGGATGGAGACTCCGAGAATGGAGAGATATGAGAACGATTCAGTGTCTCTCCAGCTGTTTCCGGAAGGCTTTGCCGTTTACAGCTATATCGAAGGAGGGCTTTTAGAGACGTCGATAATAGCGGACAACGCACGGCACGAAAAGTATTCCGACGGCAGGGAGTCCTGGTCCGCTTTCGGTAACGTTGTGGTCACCAATCTCATCAACAAGGAGGTTATGGAGACTGATACTCTGTACTGGGACCGGCAGAACGAGAGAATCTACACTGACTGCTATGTGAGGTTGTATTCTCCGGACGGATTCATGCAGGGTTATGGCATGGAGTCGGATCAGAGGGCTCGCAATTCGGTAATATTCAATCCTTTTAACAGTTACGGAATCATAGTGCAGGACAGTACGAAAGTGAATATAGATTCAGTCAATTTCATCGGACCTTTCAAAAAAAGGAAGTAAAGAATGACTATTTGCAGAAAAATTGCTACCTTCGTGCCCCCGTATGTTTCAAATAATTGACGGATATACAGATAATAACTAAAATATAGATAAAATTATGGCGGTTCTTGAAACAATTCGCGTAAAGTTCGGAGTCCTTATTTCAGTGCTCATTGCCATTGCACTGCTCTCTTTCATCATAGACCCGACTACGCTTCAGAACGTGGCTTCATCCATGTCGTCAAAATATGACGTGGGTGAGATTGACGGTAAATCAGTTTCCTATACGGATTTCCAGAGAGACGTGGAAAGGACGAAAGGGGTTATGGAACTCCTCGGTTTCCAGGCTAATTCGGAGCAGGCTCAGGCTTATGTGAGGGATGAGGCATGGAAGGAGCTTTTTGACAACTATTATTTCATTCCCAATGCCCAGAGTGCCGGTATCTATGTCGGCAACGAAGAGGCTCTGGACTTGATTTCCGGAGACAATATCTCTCCTGTCATCGCCCAGATGTTCTCTGACGAGAAAGGGTTCAACAGGGACGCGTTCCTCGGTTTCGTGGACTATTGCCGTCAGGACCAGACAGGAAGATACAGGGAACTCCTCGACTACCTCTGCAATGCAGCCATTTCACAGCAGTATTATTCGAAGTATTTCTCGCTTTTCTCTGCATCCAACATTACCAACGAACTTGAAATCCGCAACGAAATCGCTGATAACAACAATTCTGTCGACGCTGAGTTCGTCATGGTTCCTTTCGGATATTCAAGGGATACGTCCGTGACAGTCAGCGAGTCTGAAATCAAGGCATGGTACAAGGCTCATAAAAATCTTGCGGCTTACAAGGACCTTCTTACACGCAAGGCAAGCCGTGACATCGAGTATGTGGTCTATGACATCCTTCCTTCAGCAGAGGACATCGCGGAGGCTAATGCAGAAATCGCTGATCTTGTCGAGGATTTTGCCGTAACTTCCAATGTGAAGTCTTTCCTTAGCGCGAACTACTGCTCTTTCGATGAAAAATACTATAAGGAGGGCGAATTGAAATCAGTTGCTCCCGAGGTTGACGAGTTCGTGTTCAACGGCAAGGGTGAGATTTCTCCTGTGATTGCGCACGGCAACACATTCTATGTTGTCCGCATCATGGATTCGAAGAAAGAGGACGGAGTCATCAAGAAACAGGTGGCGATTCTCGAAAAAGAAGCCGTTGCAGGCAAGAATACAGTGAACGAGGCTTATTCAAGGGCGAGGGATTTCCTCAACCAGGCTTCCGGAAGCTACAAGAATTTCTCTGCTGCAGTTGATTCCCAGGCTGTTTACGCACATTCGGCCAATCTGATTGAGGGTGCTTCACGCATCGGTTCCCTTGACAATGCGAAGGAAATCACACGTTGGGCATTTGATGCCAAGAAGAACGATGTTTCGGAGATTTTCGACGTCAATAAGGACTATTTCGTAGTCGCTGTCCTCAAGGGCATCAACAAGGAAGGCTACAAAGACGTGAAAGAGGTTGAGCCTACAATCCGCGAGATTCTCTATTCCGAGAAACTTGCAGACAGAAAGGCTGCCGAAGTGGCTGAAAAGATTGCCGGTCTTGACAATATGGCTGCAATCGCAGAGGCCCTCGGAACGACTGTCAGCACAAAGGACGGAATCACGTTCTCTTCGCTTTCATCCCAGGGACTTGACCCGACATTCATCGGAGCTGTCACAAGTGCAGAGGAAGGCAAGATTTCTGCTCCTGTAAAGGGCCGCTTCGGAATCTATGTATTCAATGTTACCGGCAAGGAAACCGGTTCACACTATACAGAGGATGATGCTGCGAACAAGACTGCCCAGATGAACCAGTACCTTTCGCAGATGCTGATGATGACCATGACTGACAATGTGGTGACTGACAACCGCGCAAGATTCTATTAACGGATACCCGCATCATATAAAACAAAGACAGGCCGGATTTCCGGTCTGTCTTTGTTTTTATTGTATTATGGTTCATTACATTTGCCGCAACCAAATCAGGTCACCAAAATCATGGAAGGTCAAGAACACAAGACGAAAAACGGACAATATTGAAGAGTTTATTAAGTTCTAATTGCCAAAATCGTTACAAAAGTATTTTTAATGAATAATCTATTGAATATCAATAAATTCTGAAAATGAATAAAATGCTGATACGAATGTAATAATTTAATGCCTTATTGATAGTCAATGTGTTATAAAAGATAAAATACAAATTTTGTCACGCTTTTTTAGACTGAAACAATCAATAATTGACTTTTTATAATTACATTGGCAGTGTTTAAATGCACTTTAAATATTGGGGATTCTTTAATACGATAACCTATGACAATCCTAACAAATAAAATTCTTCCAATAGCGGCAACTTTACTTGTTTTATTCATTGTATTTGTTAGCGAAATCTAAATCTAAATCTGAACGATATGAAAACTAAATTTATCTTTGTTCTTCTTGCAAGCATCTTTGTATTGGCAATTTCTTG
>CABQAB010000100.1 GCA_902461985.1 uncultured Bacteroidales bacterium
ATGTCAGACTTGAATGTGCCCAGACCTGCACTTTGTCTGCCCTGCAGGCTCATCCCCACGGCATCATCGTGGCTGACGAGCTGTCTGTCGGCGAACTCAAGGTCAATACCTACCGCTACTTCAAGGACATAGAGAAAGCGAACCTCTAATCTGCGGAAATACACCGAAAATCCCCGGCAGCCTGTTGCAAGGCTCCCGGGGATTTTTCAATGACAGCGGACCGGCTTGTCAGGCTTTCATCAATGCTTCGATGTCGGCGGAAGCGACAGGGAGGCGGGAGTGACCGAGGCGGCGTGCGCCGTCAGGGGTGATGAGAACGTCGTCTTCGAGACGGATGCCGCCGAAGTCGAGGTATTCGCGTTCGATGCGGGAGTAGTTTACCCGGCCTTTGTCTAAAGAACCGTTCTTCCAGAGTTTCAGCAGTTCAGGGATGAAGTAAATCCCCGGTTCATCGGTAATTACGTTTCCGGGAACGAGGCGGCGGGCCATCCTCAGGTTTGCGAGTCCCACTCCACCTTCGCGCTTCTGGTCAGGGTCGTAGCCTACGAGATTCTCGCCTATGTCTTCCATGTCGTGCACGTCCAGACCCATATTGTGGCCCAGGCCATGGGGCATGAAGAGTCCTCCTATGCCGTCTGCGGCCATCTCGGCGGGATCGCCGTCCACTATTCCTATGGCTTTGAGCGATTCGAGCATCTTTGTCACGGTGGAGATGTGGACTTCGCGCCATGTAATGCCCGGACGGGCCATGGAGAATGCGTGCTCATTGCAGGCATGGACTATGTCGTAGATTTCCTTCTGCTTGGCCGTGAATCTGCCTCCGGTAGGGTAGGTGCGCGTGAAATCCGAAGCATAGTGAGTGTTGCTTTCCGCGCCGGCATCCACCAACAGCAGTTTTCCTTCAGCGATGTGTGCGTTGTGGAGGTGGTTGTGCATGGTCTCGCCGTGCTGTGAAAGAATGGTCGTGAATGACACGCCCCAGCCTTCGGAAAGGGTCAGGCCTTCCATTTTGCCCACGATGTTCTGTTCGTATTCGCCCGGACGGCAGTTCTCCATCGCCACGGTGTGCATCCTTATTCCTATGTCGCAGGCCTTGTCGATTTCTTCGATTTCACAGTCCTGTTTTACGAGTCTCATGCTTATGACTGCCCGTGCGAGTGCTTCGGAAGCATATTCATTTGCCGGGAGAGTCTGTCCCAACGCAGCCGGATTCAGCCCGAGAGCGTTGCCCAAGGCTATGGCATTGTAGTAGCGGCTCTGCGGCAGGAAATGAATCTTTCTGCCTTTTGCCTGACTGTCTGCGATATATGAGAAAAAGTCCTTGTAAGGAGCCGATGCGGAATCCCCTATGCATCCGGCATTCTCTCCTGTCCCGATTTCCGCGGCCAGTTCCGCAACCGGAACCTGGGGCCCCATCCACACAATGTCGTCTATGTCCACGTCATCCGCGAAAATCTTCTCCCTGCCGTTGTCGAGGTCTATGGCGGCCGCATAGCATGGCCTGTCTATACCCCAGAAATACAGGAAGTTGCTGTCCTGCCTGAACTTGTAGTCATTGCCGCGGTAGTTCGCAGGGGCTTCGGCATTACCCGGAAACACCGCGATTCCGCTTTCCCCCTTGAGCCTGGAAAGCAGTTCCGCCCTCCTGGCCTTGTATATTTCCTTTGAAAACATAAGAAACTGTTTTGAAATATTTACTCTCGTTCTTTATGGTCCTTTTTGGCCATTTTCTTCTGCTTCATCGGTTACATAGCTACGGCTATGCGCCCTCTTCAGCAATTGAAACTGTCTCGAAAATTACTGCATAAATAACTTCGGCAAACATTTCAAAACAGTTTCTAAATGTATCTGAATTTATCTGTTGTTGTCAATCCGTCATCCGGCGGAATCATTTCAAATATCCTTTCTGAAGCAGCACTTCCGCAATCTGCACCGCGTTCGTGGCTGCTCCCTTGCGTATGTTGTCGGCAACGCACCAAAGATTCAGCCCGTTTTCAACAGACTCGTCCCTGCGTATGCGTCCTACGAAGACCTCATCCTTTCCGGCGGCGTTCAGCGGCATCGGATATATCCCCATAGCAGGATCATCCTGAACCACAGCACCCGGAAAAGCCGCAATCTCCTTCCTTATGTCTTCTATTTCGAATGGTTTTTCCAGCTCAAGGTTTATGGACTCCGAATGTCCGCCCGTAACCGGCACACGCACAGTCGTTGCCGTAACTTTTATGCTTGGGTCTAAAATTTTGTGGGTCTCGTTCACCATTTTCATCTCCTCTTTCGTATATCCGTTTTCGAGGAATGAATCTATGTGCGGGAGTATGTTCATGTCAATCGGACAAGGGTAGACGGCAGGGTATTCGCCCCATTTCCCGCCTTCCCTTTCGGCTTTCATCTGGTTCAGTGCCTTATATCCCGTTCCCGAGACGGACTGATATGTCGAAACTACAATCCTTCGGATGCCGTAGCGATAATGAATCGGCGCAATGGCGATAAGCATCTGGATGGTCGAGCAGTTGGGATTGGCTATAATCATGTCCTCTTCGGTGAGGGCGTCGGCATTTATTTCCGGGATTATGAGTTTTTTGGACGGGTCCATCCTCCAGTATGAGGAATTGTCCACCACATGGCATCCGACGGCCGCAAAACGCGGGGCCAATTCTCCTGAAACGCTCCCTCCTGCTGAAAAAAGGGCGAGGTCGGGTTTATGTGATATCGCATCTTCCGCCCGGACCACGTCATATTCCCTGCCTTTGAATATGATTTTTCTGCCTATAGATCTGTCCGATGCTACCGGATATAATTCACTTACCGGGAAATTCCTTTCCTCCAGGACCTGCAACATTCTGGTCCCCACGAGCCCAGTGGCTCCAACTACTGCTACCTTCATATCTTCAATTCTTATATCATACAAAAATAGTGAAAGCCGAGGGCAAAAACAACACAAAATGTCATCTGCGTTTGCCGAGGCATGTCCGTTTTTCCAAGATTCTGCGGAAATTTACTTAAATTTGCAAGTATGGGCATGAGTGGCTTTTCATGAGACAATATAAGAATCAGGACGGAAAAAAGGTTGTGGAAATAGACAGCTTAGCATTTCTATACGAGAGGAAAGGCTATTCCTGGTTGCGTCGTCATTGGCTCAACCGGAAGTACAGACGCGCAATCCTCAAGGCGGACATCGTCAAGGCAGCCGACAGCAAGGTTGCCGGGGATGTCCGGAAATATTATTTCTATTCGCCGGAAAGACACAGGCAGCATCCGGAGCTGAGAACAGAAGAGGCTGAAAAGTCTGATTTGTGACATTCGAATCGGCGGGCCGGAAATTCAATGATTCCCTGCCCGCCGGACAAAAAAGTATAATAAGTACTTGTGAGGTCTTATGTGAGTTCGTGGATGTCAATTCCGAGAAGCTGGATTCTGCGGCTGATCAGAGGCCAGTCCTGCTCTAAGAATTCTTTCCGTTGCGATTCAAGGACTTTCCCCCGCGCCCCCGGAGCGACATAATAGCCGATTCCCCTTTTGTTGTAGATGATTTCATCGGAGGTGAGTTTCTCATAACTTCTCATCACGGTATTGGGGTTTACGCCCATTGCCACGGCATATTCCCGGACGGAAGGGATTCTGTCCTCATCGCCTATTTCGCCGGAGAGTATTTTCTCGCAAAGCGATTCGGCAATCTGAAGATAGATGGATTTATTTGAATTGAATTCCATATTCTTAGAAACTTTTTGAAATTTTATGTCAAAACAGCTTCTTAAAATTTAACTGTCTTGATTCGGTAATATACCCAGACCAGAAGCCCAATGAGTTCAGCGACTGCCAGAGACCAGGCGACAGCCTTGAAAGCCTGCAATGTGGAGCGCACGTTCTCCATATACTGGAACCTTTCGATCAGGCCCTCGAAGGACGGGGCAAAGAAACCGAAAATGATGCTTATGACTGCATACACGCCGATAATCACGAGAATGGTCTTGCCGGCTTTGTTTTTCTTGAAGTACAGCGCACCCAAAAGGAAAATGAGAATCCACTCGGTTATACCGACAACGGCTGATATGAACATTTCAGCAGTAGTGAAGACATTGAAGTCAGCCTCGTTGTTCAACTTGAAAAGCAGTTCGTTCAAGTCCCCAACAGAGCCGTATGCTAAAGAGGCTATGCTGTCCCCGGTTGATTTGTCAGCAAGGCATAGGAGAGAATCCGCACTCAAAGCGATGACGGCATAGGCCAAAGGTATTATGACACAGGTGATAAGAACGGCTGAAACTGTTTTTTCGAGGGCCGATGCCGGAATCAGAGTGAAAAATGAGCCTTTGCGCTTTTCGGTAAAATAGCCATAGCTCCTTGCCGGAATTGCGACGACCAGCACAACGAAAGCCAGAGCGAACACGGCAGTTCTGCCGGCTACGCCGTAACTGTCTGCAGAGCCAGTAATTACAAAACTGAGCAAAAGCGAGAAACAGTATAGTACAACTCCTGACAAAGCCGTCAGCAGAACAGTCAGGGCCGAATTGTTGAAGACATTTTTAAGGTCTGACACGAAGTATTTGCCGAACCTGCGGAAATCAAATGTATTGTTCATGATTCATTATAATCTGTTTGGAAATTTTTAAAAAGGTCAAAACGGCTTCTTAGTTTTTTGGGGGTGTGAAACAGGCCTTGAACCAGTCCTTGTTCTTGTGGACCGCATTGAAAAGGGCCTCGATATTGACTTTGCTGTCCCGTCCGTCTGCGTTCGGCAGAACCTGTATGCATCCGCCGGGTATGATTTCACTGTAAAGGGCTGCCGGGTTGATTTCCGTACCGTAGTCAAAATATACCTTTTCGCTGATTTCACTGATTGACGCATTCAGAAGCACATCCTGACGGTCGAGGATTATGACGGGATCGATGACGTTCTCAAGGTCTTTCACCTGATGGGTGGAAATGACGACCGTGGAATCTTCGCTTGTGAACTGGAGCAATGCCTTGCGGAACTGGGCCTTGGATGGGATGTCCAGTCCGTTTGTCGGCTCGTCCATGAGAATCAGACGGCAGGCGCAGGCGAGTGCGAATGAAATGTGTGTCTTCTTCAGCTGTCCGGCTGACATCCTGTCCATTCTGTTGTCCACCGGGACTTCGAAAATCGTCAGCAGCTGGCTGAAAGTCTCCATGGAGAAATTATTCCAGAATTTGCCGTAGTTCAGGGCGAACTCCATAGGTTTCATGCTGATTTCCATGACCTCGTCGCTGAGATAATAGATGTCCGAAAGCATTTCAGGCTTGCGGTCAGAAGGTTTGAATCCGCTTATGTCTATGCTTCCGGCCTGAGGCTTCTTCAATCCGCAAAGCAGTGTGAGCAGAGTGGTCTTTCCCACTCCGTTTTCTCCAAGAAGTCCGTAGATTCTGCCTGGGAGAAGTTTCATTGAGATGTTCTTCAATACGGGATTGGCACCGTAGGAAAAACTCAAATCGTTGATTGTTACCATATTACTATGAATTTGTTTTTGTCTTTATTAGTGTTCTACTTAACTAATACACTGCAAAGGTAATACATTTTTCATTATTGCAAAATTTTTTTTGACTTTTTGCGCTCACAAGATATCGACCTGCCGAAACGGGAGAGGATATATCAGAATATTTGCTAATTTCGCCCACGATTTCTCAAGTCAGATTGTCAAGAAGATGTTTTGAAAAATTGCAAAACAGTTTCTAAGTTTGCAGAACAGTTGAAATTTCCGACCGCCATGAACCATCGCGTCATACTATCGGCAGTCCTGCTTGTCTGGACTTCGTTTTCTATAGTCGGCTGCAGACAAAGTCAGGTCTCCGCCGTTCTCAAAGACATTCTGACATATATTGACGAAAAACCGGACAGCGCACTGGCGGTCTTAGAGGGGATTGACTCGTCCGCTTTGACATCAGACAGGCTGAAAGCCGAATACGCGATGCTGCACACCATGGCCCTGGACAAAAATTATGCGGTCATCATGGATGAGGACGAATTCTTGCCGGCAAGCGAATACTACCTGAAACACGGAAACAATGACTACAAACAAAAAATTCATTATTATACAGGAGTCTACGCCTATAATAAAGGAGAGTTCAGCAGGGCACTTGTAGAAATGACCGCAGCGGAAGTCCTCATCCCGCACTCAAACGACAAGAGATACGATGGACTGATCTACTCAAGTATGTCGGACATCTACAATAAACTTTACAATCCCGAACAAGAACTGCTATATATCAAACTCGCTGACAAATATTTTTCTGAAAACAATTTCTCTGAATATCACATCACGTCACAGTGGAGAATTGCTCAGGCATTGACAAATGGCCGCAAACATCAGGAAGCAGTGCCGATTTTGCAGGAACTGATTTCCAATCCGGAAGTAGACGAACAGACGGCAAGACTGGCAAAGGAAGACTACGCTTTGATTTGTGCGTCAAGATATCCGCAGAACCTGCCGTTGGCACTTGAGCTTTTCAATGAAGTCATATCTGATGGACAGGGACTTAGAACCAGTTATAACTGGGCCGCATACGCCTATGTGCTGAAAACCTGCGGAAAGGACGAAGAATCTGAAAATTTGTTTTCACAGCTATACGCGACAGTGGGAAATGATTTCGGCTCAACCGCTTATGACTCGTGGAAAGCATTGTCGTATGAACATGAAGGGGACTATGCCAATGCATACAAATGGATGAAGAATTCCCTGACCCATCAGGATTCGCTACTTAAGGTTTCTCTCACCCAAAGTGCCACATTCGCCCAAAATGCGTACATAAAGGCATTGAACCGGGATTTGACAGCCCAGGCGAAAACTAAGCAGATTATCATAATTATTTTATGTTTTACTGCATTGCTGATAATCATTATCATCTGGCTGACCTTCAAATTCAGAGTGGAAAAGCTTAAAAATGAAATCAGTAGATACGAAAGCGCGTCGCTTGCCATCAGCCGGAATATCTCAGAAATGGAGACGGCAAAGGATGAAATCCACAATCTACGCAACGAGTATATCAAAATGTACCAGTCTCATTTCAAGGAAATAGGCATCCTTTGTGAAAATATCGTCAATGCCGACAATCCGGAAGCCGTGTACCGCAAAACTTACGAAAGGTTCAATTTTCTTGTCCAAAGCATAATGGGCGACACGAGTGGGCAGATGAAATTTGAAGAAACACTGAACAAAACCCTCGGCAATGTAATGCTTCATTTCAGACAAGATTTCCCTAAATACAGCGAGAACGACTACCGCTTTATCTGCTGCACTTTTGCCGGTTTCGATGCCTGCACCTTGAGCGTGATTTTCAAAATAAAATCCACCCAGGCCGTACACTCGAAAAAATACAGGATAAAGCATAACATCGAAGCTTCACAGAGTCCTCACAAAGACGAATATTTAAGCCTGCTCTGACAAGCCATTGATTATCAATATATTAAACCTCGCAGCAACAGCCTGTGCATAATCGACTGATTTTCAGGCGGTTAAATTCGCCCGTCAGATTTATAATCTGACGTCCCCCAAAAACGCGCTCCGAGTGCGCCACAATGCCGTTTTTCAAAATCTCCGCGTCAGATTTTTCCC
>CABQAB010000101.1 GCA_902461985.1 uncultured Bacteroidales bacterium
CGTTTATATTATTTTGGTTAATCCTTTCTGCCGTATAAATGGGGGCTTGTGCGGACGTCACGCGGCGATTCTCATCGGCAGCCCCCGATACCTTTTCAATTTCAATAAATTATGTCGTCCGATATTTTCCGCTTAATTTCGCATGGCCGACGGCATTGCATTTTTCTCCAACCCTTCACCCAACTTCTCCCGCCCGCCATACGGCAACAGCATATACGCAAAAAGGCACCGGCAGCTTTTACGCTGTCAGTGCCTGATAGTCCCGACCCGGCGATTATCCGACGAATCAGTATGTACGTTCCGGTCTACATACCCCCCCCAGTTTGCTCCTGCGAGGTCTAAACGCTCAGTATGTAACGCCGTTGTCATCTCTTCTCTGCTGATTGTTGCCACTTTCCACTCAATCCTGCAAATGTCGGCATTTTCCGCGAGATAAGCAAGACTTTCGAGGACTATGAATCAAACAAGTCTGTCATAGCGAAGCACGAAGGGCGCAGTCGAGATATCTATCAAGTACCAATACTTTAAAAAGATCTCTCCACTCGCGATGCTCGGTCGAGATGACAATATTATGACTTTTTAGCCAGCATCACACATTAAAGGGGGTGACCGGACTGGCCATCCCCTTCTTTACCATCTGCGGAAAGGATTATTTCTTAGCGAAGAATTCCTTAACCTGAGACTCCTCGACGAGAAGCTCATCGAAAACGTAGGCACCTGTCTTCGGGGACTTGTCCATACGTATGCACTTAACCATTTTCTTACCGCCTTTACCGGCAGCGAAGGTTGCGACTGCTTTCTTTGCCATAATTCAATCCTCCGTATTACTTAATCTCACGGTGAAGCGTCACCTTGTGAAGGTATGGATTGTATTTCATACGCTCCAGACGCTGAGTCGTGTTTTTCTTGTTCTTGGTCGTGATATAACGAGAAATGCCGGGAACGCCGCTTTCTCTCTGTTCAGTGCATTCAAGAATAACCTGCACCCTATTTCCTTTAGCTTTCTTTGCCATGATTCCGAATCAATTAAACGAGGTCAATGTATCCTTTTTTCTGAGCGTCTCTGACAACTGCATCGAGACCGTTCTTTTCGATGTGTCTCATACCCTTGCAAGACACTTTAAGGGTGATGAATCTCTGTTCTGACTCAGACCAGAATCTTTTGGTCTTGAGGTTCAGGGCGAACACACGTTTTGTACGCAGTTTGGAGTGAGCGACATTGTTGCCGACCATTCTCTTTCTTCCTGTAACTTGACAAACCTTTGCCATTTTGTATATACTTTTTAATATTATCACTTTAAGCGGGCTGCAAATATCGTGTAAAATTTGCTAATTTGCAATACTTTACAAGATTTTGAAGAATCTCCGCCACCTTATGTTTTCCGGAAACTTCCTGTTTCCGTCGATGGAGAGCCAGACCAAAGCAGGCTTTCCGACTATGTGGTCTTCGGGGACGAATCCCCAGTAACGCGAGTCGAGAGAATTGTGCCTGTTGTCTCCCATCATGAAATAATAATCCTGTTTGAACTTGTAGGTCTCAGCCTTCTCGCCGTTGATGAAGATTTCGTCTCCCACGACCTTCAACTCATTGCCCTCGTAGACCGTAATCAGTCTTTCGTAGAGCGGGAGGTTCAAGGTGTCAAGCGCGATTTCGGCATCTTTGGACGGAATCCAGAGCGGTCCGAAGTTGTCCCTTGTCCACCGGTAGTTCTCATTGAACGGGAAGATGGTCTTCCACGAATCGGGATAATCAGGCGGATAAACGTCAAGATTCTCCCTGATTTCGACAACTTTCGGTGTTGCCTCCACCTCTTTGAGCATCTCTGCCGTCAGAGGCATGGCCGGGTAACCCGGAATCTGAGGGTCATACCACAGTTCGGATTTGTTGAGTCCGAGTCTGTCTATTGTGCTGCCGCTCAGTCTCTGTCCGTTCGTGACCACCGTATAGCTGTTCTGCATTCCCGGGAGCACCGTCTCCATTTCCCCGTTGACCCAGACCCTGCCGCCTATGATCTGCAGGCTGTCTCCGGCGACTGCGACACATCTCTTGACATAATGGTCCTTCTTGTCTGAGGGGCGGACCTTCACAGGTCCGTAGTTCCTGATGACGTTTTCCCTGCCGAATGACCGGCACAGCATATAATAGTCGTCCGCAGGTGCTTTCACAAGCACTGTGTCCCCGTTCGGAAATCCGAAAACCACACAATCCCCTCTTTTTACTTTTCCGAAACCTTTAAGCCTCTTGTAGTCGGCCTGAATCGCCGTGGAGTAGGACTCTTTGCTGCCGATGACATTGTGGGTGAAAGGTATGGTGAGAGGAGTCTGGGGCATCCTCGGTCCGTAGGAGAGTTTGCTGACGAACAGATGGTCTCCCGTGTAAAGGGAACTTTCCATCGACGACGAAGGAATCTTGAAAGCCTGGAAAAAGAAGATGTTGATGAACGTCACCACAACCACGGCGAAGATGACGGCGTCAAGCCATTCCAGCGCCACATTGTGCTTCTCGCCCTTCTTGTACTCTTTCCTCCAGAAAAGCCATTTGACTTTCTTTGTGATGCAGAGGTCAAAGATTACGGCGAGACCGGCGACAAGCCCGAGCGTCCCCCACCACCAGCTTCCGAGCCAGATTATCCACAGGACATAGAGCAAAGCCCAGAAACCGAACTTCACCCAACGATTGCGGACTGATTCCTTCAGGCTCATCTACAGTTATTTTACAGAATTGATGATAGCTTCGAAAGCTTTAGGATTGTTCATGGCAAGGTCTGCGAGAACTTTACGGTTAAGTCCGATGTTCTGCTTTGCAATCCGGCCCATAAACTGAGAGTAGGTCATACCGTACTGGCGTGCGGCTGCATTGATTCGCTGAATCCAAAGTGCACGGAAAGAACGCTTCTTGGCCTTGCGGTCACGATAAGCGTAGGTGAGACCTTTCTCGTAGGTGTTCTTCGCTACAGTCCAGACATTCTTTCTTGAAAGAAAATTACCGCGTGTTCTCTTGAGAATTTTTTTGCGGCGAGCCCTTGAGGCTACTGAATTTACCGATCTTGGCATAATTTAACTGTGTTATGGAAGCAGTGTCCGATCTTTCAGGAGCTTTTCTACTGCAAATCCAAGTTTGACATAAAATAATTACATTCCCAACAAAGCTTTGACTCTCTTCTGGTCCGGAGTTGCAATAAGTCCGACATGAGTCAAATTTCTTTTCTGCTTCTTGGTCTTCTTTGTGAGGATGTGGCTCTTGAAAGCATGCTTCCTCTTGATTTTTCCCGTTCCGGTAAGCGTGAAACGCTTTTTTGAACCGGAGTTGGTTTTGATTTTCGGCATAGCTGAATCATTTAACAGTTTATAATAAGTAGTGTCACGCCCGAAGGCGGTTTTTCTCACTTTTTCTTGGGAAGGGGAGCTATCATCATTATCATCCTCTTACCCTCAAGCTTAGGCATCTGTTCCGCCCTTCCGTACTCTTCAAGTTCCACCGCGAAACGCAGGAGCAGTTTCTCTCCCTGGTCCGCATAGACGATGGACCTTCCCTTGAAGAAGACTGAAGACTTCACCTTGGCTCCTTCCTGGAGGAACTCCATGGCGTGCTTCAGCTTGAACTGGAAATCGTGCTCGTCCGTGTTCGGACCGAACCTGATTTCCTTTATGACCACCTTCGAAGCGTTTGACTTCATCTCTTTCGCCTTCTTTTTCTGCTGATAGAGATATTTCTGGTAGTCCAGTATCTTACACACCGGAGGATCTGCCTTTGCGGAAATCTCGACGAGGTCAAGTTCAAGTTCGTCGGCAAGCTTGAGAGCCTTAGCAATCGGGTAGATGCCCGGCTCAGGAATGTTGTCTCCGACGAGTCTCACTTGAGGCACTCTGATTTCATTGTTGATTCTCAATCCGTCTTCGTCCTTTTTCTGCGGTACAGGACGACCCTGGACAGTTCTTGGACGTGCAGGGCGCGGAGCTGGTTTAAATGGTGCTGCGATAGGTTTATCCTCCCAATTAGTTAATAAATTATTATTTTCGATAGCGAAACGGGACTATGCCAACTGTGACTTTACCTCATTGGAAACCAATGTAATGAAATCCTCTACGGACATTGCCCCTTCGTCTATTCCTCCCTGACGGCGCACTGAAACGAGACCTTCAGCCTCTTCTTTCTCGCCTACAATCACTAAGAACGGTATTCTCTTCAGTTCCGATTCCCTGATTCTCTTGCCGAGAGTTTCATTGCGGTCGTCAATAGAGGCGCGAATATCGGAATTATTCAGCAAATTGCAAACTTTTTTTGCGTAATCAGCAAACTTCTCGCTCACTGGAACTATATTCACCTGGTCTGGAGCAAGCCAGAGAGGAAGTTTGCCGGCAGTGTGTTCGAGCAGTACGGCAACGAATCTTTCGAGAGAGCCGAACGGTGCCCTGTGAATCATGACAGGACGGTGCTTCTGCCCGTCTGCACCCACATATTCGAGTCCGAAACGTTCAGGCAGGTTGTAGTCCACCTGAATAGTTCCGAGCTGCCACTTCCTTCCGATGGCATCCTTCACCATAAAGTCGAGTTTAGGGCCGTAAAAGGCAGCCTCGCCATATTCCACGACGGTAGGAAGCCCTTTTTCTGCAGAAGCCTCGATGATGGCGGCCTCAGCCTTCTCCCAGTTCTCGTCCGTTCCTATGTATTTTGAAGGATTCTCCGGGTCGCGGAGTGAAATCTGAGCCGTATATTCTTTGAAATTCAAGGTCTTGAACACATAGAGAATGATGTCTATCACCTTCTCGAACTCCTCCTTCAACTGGTCCGGACGGCAGAAAAGGTGCGCGTCATCCTGAGTGAAGCTGCGGACACGGGTAAGGCCGTGGAGCTCGCCGCTCTGCTCATAACGGTAGACAGTGCCGAACTCGGCGAAACGCAGAGGCAGGTCTTTGTAGGACCTCGGCTTGCTGCGGTAGATTTCGCAGTGATGAGGGCAGTTCATAGGCTTGAGCAGATATTCCTCGCCCTCCTGCGGAGTGTGTATCGGCTGGAAAGAGTCCTTGCCGTATTTTGCGTAGTGACCTGAAGTCACGTAGAGTTCCTTGTTTCCGATATGCGGAGTCACTACAGGAAGATAACCGTAGGATTTCTGCACTTTCTTCAGGAAATCCTCAAGGCGTCCGCGCAGTTCCGCACCCTTCGGCAGCCACAGAGGCAGGCCCATGCCGACCTTGGACGAGAAAGTGAAAAGTTCCATTTCCTTTCCGATTTTCCTGTGGTCCCTCTTCTTCGCCTCTTCGAGAAGCACGAGATATTCGTCAAGAAGAGATTTTTTAGGGAACGAGATGCCGTAGATTCTGGTAAGCTGCTGGCGGTTCTGGTCACCTCTCCAGTATGCCCCGGCTATCGCAGTCAGTTTTACGGCCTTGATTACGGACGTATCCCTCAAGTGAGGTCCGCGGCAGAGGTCCGTGAAGTTGCCGCAGGTATAGAAACTGATTTTCCCGTCTTCGAGTTCGCTGATAAGTTCGAGCTTGTACTCGTCGCCTTTCTCCGTGAACGCCTTGACTGCATCTGCCTTGGACACTTCCGTACGCACGAAAGCCTCTTTGGTCCTTGCCAGTTCAATCATCTTGTTTTCGATGGTTTTCAGGTCAGCCTCGGTAATCTGGCGTCCCTGAAGGTCCACGTCATAATAGAAACCGTTCTCGACAGCAGGTCCGATACCGAATTTCACGCCCGGGTAAAGGGCCTCGAGAGCCTGGGCCATAAGGTGGGACGTAGAATGCCAGAACACTTTTTTCGCCTGCTCGTCCTCCCATTTGTGGAATGAAACATGGCAGTCCTCATGAATGGGACGGTCCAAATCGTATGCAGTCTCCTTTGTGGAATCCGCAGTCTTGACAGACATAGCCAAAACATCCGAAGCGAATCTCGGGCTGATTCCTTCTGCAATCTGGTAACCGGTTACGCCGTCTTCAAAAGACTTGACGCTGCCGTCTGGAAATGTAATATTGATCATAAATCTTAAATTTTGGGGCGATTTACAAACACCGCCACATTGTTTTGAATCTTCGGGCATCAAATAAGATACAACGCTTATTTTTCCAATGCCCGTCCAAGCCTGCAAAGGTACGAATTTTTTATCTATCTTTGCACAGACATACGTACTTATATTTTAGAAAAGATGAAAGAAACAGTATCGAACAGGAGCATATTGAACCTCGCCTCCACCGCAGGTCTTGCACTCGGAGCGGTTTCATCGGCATATATGCTTGTCACAAACGGCCTTGCAGAATGGATTTCCTCCGCAGCGGCCGTATCTGTAATCAATGTCATACTCTGGGCCGCCAAATTCGCCGGCTGCATCTGGCTCATGAAATGGTTCATGCAGTTCTTAGTCAGAAAATTCGACGGTGTGAACAACAGGCACACTCTCCGCTTAGGGCTCTGGTCGTCTTTATTTTCCGCACTTCTCTTTTCGGCCGCAAACCTCGCCTACATGGTTTACATCGCCCCCGAGGCTGTAAAAGAAGCGTTTGATACAGTAATGTCGGTCTATGCCCCGATGCTCGATTCAAATTCGATAAAGGCCATTACTGAAATGCAAGACAGTTTCCCTGCAATTTCGTTCTTCTCCAATCTGATTTACTGTTTCCTCTACGGCTTCGTGCTTTCAAGCATTCTCGCCCGCAGGATTCCGGCCATAGACCCGTTTGCAGAGTTCCGTCAGCAGCAGAACGGAGAGATGACCACCGTTGAAGAGAATGAGACGGAGGAGGAAGATACTGAAGACGGGGAAATGACCGCTGAGGACGGGAAAGTGGAGGATGAAAAAGAAGAGGCCGTGGAAGCGGAAGACGGAAAAGCGGAAAACGGAAATATCGGGAGCGGAATATAAGAAGCTGTTTAAATTTTTATCATTTTAAATTTTATTATGTATTTTCGAGAATGTTTTTTCTGTTTTACGAGGAAGATAGCGGTGCTATCTGACGAGGAAAAGAGGAAAAACAGGCCGGAAAGACAAATAAAAGATAAATGAGATTTTCAGCTTCAACGATAAAAATTTTTCGCAGAAAAATTTAAACAGCTTCTAATATATTAAGGTATGGCTATGGAGTATTCTAAGGACCTTTCAATCGTAATTTCGCTCTACAACGAAGAAGAATCGTTGGAGGAACTTGTACGCTGGATTCATTCGGTCTTGGACAAGGAGGGGCTGGATTATGAAATCATTATGACAGATGACGGCAGCAGCGACGGTTCATGGAACATGATAAGCCGGCTCGCCGCAGCAGATGAGAGGATCAGGGGCATTTCTTTCCGTCGCAACTACGGCAAGTCGGCCGCACTCTACTGCGGATTCAGGGCTGCGGAAGGCAGAGTGGTCACAGCCGGAGAG
>CABQAB010000102.1 GCA_902461985.1 uncultured Bacteroidales bacterium
CCCGCCACTCTTCCTTCAAGTGAACGGCTGATGTCGGCGACGCCGTCCAGTTTTGCGTCTTCTGCATTGACCTTTGACGCCGAACCCGTGAACAGACGGCGGTCAAGCTGCTGCATACCTGTCACGACTACGGCTTCCAGCATCTCGGAATCCGGCTTCATGTCCACGTTCACCACCGATCTGCCCTTTACTGCGGCCTCCACCTGCTCGTACCCTATGGATGAGAAGATAAGCGTACCGTCCGACGGAATGTCTATCGTATATTTTCCGTCAGCATCGGTACTTCCTCCTGTCATCGTTCCCTTTATCTGAATCGATGCGAACGGGACCGGTTCCTTTGAAGAAGCGTCGTAGACAGTACCTTTGACTGTGATGTTCTGCCCCCTCAACAATCCAATCGGCAGAAGCATCATGACAAGCATGAAAAAAAAAGCTTTTTTCATAAGCACTTCTTAATTGTTAAACTTATTATACCTTACTACTTAGATTTTCGCTTTGTGTCGCGACCCGGACGGCGTTCACTTCCATGCTTCAGGAATTGCAGAACTCCCGTCGCCTCCAGTTGCTTTCCACTGTCTTTTCGCGGCCGTCAACGCTGCCGCACCGCCATCTTTCCGCGCCTTTTCCCGCGCTTTTTACACTACTTTTCTACACTGTTTCCATCCACTTTCCGCAGCCCCGTTTTCCCCTCACTCCGCTGCACTATTAAACGGGCGTTTTCGGGTGCGGCGGTTGTTTTACTTGGATTTTTTCGTTTTTTCTGGATTTTCCCCGGATTTCAGGCCTGGCAGACTGGCGTGAAATGTCGATAGTTTATCCTTAAGTGGTTAAAAAATTATAGTTAAGGATGAATAAAAATTCAGAATACTTATCCTTAACTCATCAGACTGGAACAGAAAATCACAGCTTTGGTACTGAAGATACTCTCGAAAATCCCGCGGTAAGTGGGTTTTGAAAGGCACTTACCGCGAGGTTATTTTCCAAAAGCCCGCGGTAAGTGGAAAATTTATTATATTTGCAGCGGACAAAACAAATCAAAGCTATGGAAATCATCGGACGGGAGAATGAAATATCCAGACTAATGCAGATAGAAAATTCGGGCAAGGCAGAATTTGTCGTTGTTTACGGAAGACGGCGTGTCGGCAAGACATTCCTTGTCAACAGATATTTCGACAGCAAATTCGCTTTCAAGGTGACCGGACTGGCGAAAAAAGACAAAAAAGCACAGCTTGCCAACTTTGCCGATGCGCTTTCAAAATATGACGGGACACCGCACCGCATCCCGGACACATGGATGCATGCCTTCGATGACTTGAGGGATTTGATAGAAAAGAAAGGCTCCCGAGGGCGCAAGGTCATATTCATAGACGAACTGCCATGGATGGACACGCCGAGAGGCAATCTGATTTCAGCATTGGAGCATTTCTGGAACGACTGGGGATGCACGAGAGATGACATCATGCTCATCATCTGCGGTTCTGCAACTTCCTGGATGACAAGAAAGATCATAAAGGACCACGGCGGACTTCATAACAGGCTGACTGGAAAGATATATCTGCGTCAGTTCAATCTTATGGAGACAAAAAAGTTCCTGGAGGCGTCACATATCGCTTTTGAAGACAAGGACATTCTGGAATGTTATATGATAATGGGAGGGATTCCATATTATCTGGCCCAGATTGAACGGGGAAAGAGTCTGGCCCAGAATGTGGATGAAATGTTTTTCCGCAGGAAAGGAAAACTGGACGGGGAATTTGAAAATCTCTACGCATCCCTGTTTGAAAACAGTGAGAACTATGTCAAAGTGGTGGAAGTCCTCAGCAAAAAGAACAAAGGGATGACCCGCAACGAAATAATTGAAGCGACCGGACTGTCTGACGGAGGTGCTCTGACCACTGTCCTTGACGATCTGGACAACTGTGACCTGATAAGAAAATACTCTGCCTTCGACAAACAAAAGAGGCAGAGCCTATATCAACTTACGGACTTCTATACTTTCTTCTATTTCAAATTTATCCGTAAATACGGTACTTCAGACAAAAATTTCTGGTCTTTCCAGCTGAATACGCCTGTGCACAACGCCTGGAGCGGATATGCCTTTGAGCAATTGTGTCTATGCCATAGTGGACAGATAGAGAAGAAACTTGGAATCAGCGGCATTCTGACCAAAACTTCCTCATGGTCATCAATTCCGTCAAAATATGACAGGGACAGTCTGCCGGGAGCACAGATCGACCTTGTCATCAGCCGCGCCGACCATGTGATAAATGTGTGCGAGATGAAATTCTGGAACGGACCGTACGCGATAAGCGGCAAATACAGGACAGAACTCCTGAACAAGATTGACCGCTTCCGCAGAGAATGTAAAATCCGCTATCCAATACATCTGGTAATGGTCACGACATACGGAATCCTTGAAAACGACAACAGCCACATCGTACAGAATGAAGTGACGATGCGAGATCTGTTTGAATAGCGGCAAATATTTGATGCGGTTGCCCTGAAAAATCATCGTCTCTTTTGTAAATATCATTAAAATGAGTATTATTGCATAAAATTAGTTATAACAATCACCGTAATGATACTTATGAACAAGTCTTTGGCAGCCCCTGATGTCATCAGAAATCTTGGCTTGAGATACCGTGATTATCGTATGCGGCTCATGATGACACGTAAAGATGTTTCTGAAGCTGCATCTGTCGGCATGACCACACTATATAAGTTCGAGTCCGGCAATATGACCGACATATCCTTCGGCACCCTTTTGAGATTGTTGAGGGCCCTTGGTATGGGCGGAAATTGGGAGGCACTGCTGCCGGAACTGCCCGAATCTCCCTACTCCTATGACAGTCAGAACAAAAGAATCCAACGAATAAGACACTCCAGAAAATGAAATACTTGAAAGTTAACTTATGGGGCAGGGAGATAGGCAGGCTTGTGTGGGATGCAGACGCTCGTTGCTCCTATTTTATGTTTAATCCGGAAAGGTCTGAAGAGCTGCCTGACTTCGCACCTTTGATTTCACCCGCACATAACAGAAACATCCTTCTGCCGATATATGGTGATGACAGGCCGCAGTATCAGGGGCTTCCGCCCTTTATAGCTGACTCCCTGCCGGATTCATGGGGCAATACATTGTTTGACAAATGGGTTAAAGACAACAGAATACCGAGGAACAAGGTCACCCCGCTCTACAAGCTGATGTTCATCGGGACCAGAGGGATGGGAGCATTGGAGTATGAACCCTGCGCCGCAGACCTGACGCATACGAGAGCGATTGACATAAAATCCCTGTACGACCTGTCCCTGAAGATTCTTGCTGAAAGGGACAGCATGGCACTGAAATCCGATGAAGAATTGACTCTACAGGCATTGCTCGCAGTCGGGACATCAGCAGGCGGACGCCAGATGAAGGCCATTATTGCCATGAACAGGGAAACAGGAGAGATACGCTCCGGCCAGGGCGCGGGGACAGAAGGATATGAATATTATATTCTGAAATTCGGAGGGGACAAAATGCCTGTGGCAGAGATTGAGACGGCATATTACGAAATGGCCACGCAAGCCGGTATCGAGATGGAAGAGAGCAGGCTGTTCACTGTCGGTGGCATCAATCATTTCCTGACAAGACGGTTCGACAGAAAAAACGGCCGGAAAATCCACATCCAGACTCTGGCTGCAATCAATCCGGAAGCCCGCAACTATGAGGATCTCATAGCAACATGCCGTGAACTGTCGATGCCTGAATCTTATGTCGAACAGGTTTATCGCCGGATGGTTTTCAATGTCATGTCCAACAACACAGATGACCACAGCAAGAACTTTTCTTTCCTGCTTGACGATAAAGAAAGGTGGTGCCTGGCCCCGGCCTACGATGTAACCTTCATCTTCAACTCCTACGGTACAGGTCCGAATATTGACAGAATATTCAGTATAGGAGGGAAAACTGCCGGAATCACCAGAGCTGACCTGCTGGACTTCGCACGACAGAACGGCATAAGGAACGCCAGTGCGATAATCGACAAGGTGGAAGCCTCCATAGCGAACTTTGGCAGATTTGCCGATGAAAACGGCATCCTCCAGCCATGGCGGGGCATCATCCAGAAGACATTGGACGAGACACTTGTCGCCTACGGATACATGGAGACTCCGGAGGCCGGCAACAAGTCATTGACCGATGCCCTCGGAAGAACCGTAAACGGATTCTCGATTGCGGTAAACTCCAGAGGGCATTACGAAATTTCTGCGACCATAGACGGGGTCAGGCGAAGATTTTTTGTCAGGCCTAACAATCCATTGTATAATGAGTTAAGCGGGCATGATGACATATTCAACATTCCTGACTCGTATAAAATCAGCATCGTTGAACAAGTGTTTCCGTGATGGGGAGGCTCCTGCCGGATGGGTTATAGAATTGGCAGCGTTTTTTCTGGAGAGTCACAGCTTTGGTGCTGAAGACTGAATAAAAAATGTGGGATCAGAACGAGTATCCCAATCCCACATTCAAAGTATTTATGGTGCTGCCGTAGACGACATAGGCGGCATCTATCCTGACACCGAAGAATTTGCAGCCGAGTCCGACCGAAGCCATGGAAGGCAGAGGAGACCTGTTGCTGCCGTAGCGGTAGCCGGCGCGGACGAAAACCATGTCGTTCCAGCCGTATTGCGCACCGAGGGCCACTGAAGCCGCTTTGCTGAGATACCAGTCGGCATCGAGATTGACCTGGAGACCGTGTTTCTCCGCGAACAGGTGCTCATACATTCCCGCGAGCTTCACTGAAGATGACAAATTGAAACTTCTGCCGTCCGAGGACTTGACCGGCGTACCGAAATTCATCGCCCCCGCCGACACGGAAAAATCGCCGAAGCGGCACATGAGCACGAAATCCCCGGCGAAAGCCGAAGATGACACGCCTTCAGCCAATGTCTGCATCGCGTAGCGCAGGTTCAGGCCTGCCGACATGAATTTCACGAAACGCCAGGACACACCCGCTCCGAGCATAAGCTGTCCAGGAGAGAAAGTGCCCGCAGGTCTGCCGCTTTCATTGTAGACATCGTATGCTGGATTGATTCCATAGGACATGGCGGCAGTCACTCCGACACGGTCCTTGATGTTGTAGGCAAAACCTGCTCCGGCATAGTTGGTCCTGACGGGATTCGCCAGCATATAGCCGAGTTCCACCGACATCTTACGTGAACTGAACGGCACCATGGCGGCATTTCCGTCCGCAGCCCAGGCCATATTGTCATCTGACATGAAAGCAGAACCCGCCATGGACAAATCGGCGGCGCCACGGCCGAGTGCGGACCAGTCCTGGGCAGCCGAAGTCAGGCATAACAGAAGTGAAACAAATATGACTGATATATGTTTCATTAATGATAATCAATTATCGGAGTTCTACGCAATTATATGATATTCTGTCAACAGCTTTTGTCGCTACCATTGGAATGACAGTTGTTTTGCGCGTAACTTTGGTATTGCTTTGAGTATTCACAGACTTTTCCATAGAGAAAGGTATGGAAGGTGTTGTTCCCTGATAACCAAGCGAGTAACCCGCATATTGTCCCTCAAGAATCAATCCACAGAACCCCATACCGCTCACAGTGACAGTAGTGTTATCTGATAATGTAATGTTAGAGCCCTCTGCTGAAGCATGAGTGTCATCAGTCATAGTTGCTGTGCATATAACATATGAATCACCTGTGATGAATGATGAATCTTCTCCATTCAAAAAAGTGGCAAAAAACCACAAATCAATAGGTCCATAGGAATTATGTGTGTAATCCTCCAAATCCGTAGGCAGGATGCTCAAAGTTCCGCTCTCAGCATTGAATTTAGCATCAACCAGGTCTGTGAATCCCTGCAACCCAGAAATTGAATACTCAGCATCAGGTGTTTTGAGACTTACTGTGATATTATTGACATTAGTCCCGTCAGTACATTTCCAATTCCCGAGCCATTTGTTGTAAGCATCGCTTGCAGTTGCCGTTTGAGTCGTAAATTCTTTTTTGACTACATCTGAAACCACATTGAGACTTTCATCTACGGCAAACACATAAGCAACATAGCCAGTTCCCTGCTTCAGTGTGCTCAAAGTCCAGTCACTGCTTCCTGTCTTGCAAAGTCCATTAAGAAAGAGGGCTTCGTAAGAATCGAATCCATACTTCGCAAAATCAGAACCATATTCGCCTCTGAAATATTCCATATCGGCTGCAGCAAGATCTGCACCTGTTTCAAACTGGTTCACATAACTGGCTGATTCGCATGAGAGCAGATAATGCACGTCAGCGTCCGACGGCTCACAAATGATTGTGGCACCTGTATATGTGATGTCTCTTACTTCAACAGCAAACCGGTAAACAATCTTTGCAGCCTGATTCACTGTTACGGTCACTGGCTCGATGCCTTCACCGCTGAAAGTCACGGTAGCACTGCGGACTTCCTCATCTGGGTTATCCGCTATCTTGAGACTTACCGTCGCAGGAGTCTCCTCATAATTCTCGACAGTAAGCGATGCGGGCTCGACAGTAATCCAGCCTTCGCTTGGAGTCGCTGTCCATGAAACGGTTGAAACAACCATTACTGATGCACTGGCGTCTGTTGATTCAACTTCAATCGCACCTGAGATTTCAGTCAGGTCAGTGTTGTAGACAGAAAGAGATTTTGTCTGAACTGCAGCGGCCTGGCTGATGGTAAACTCATACCCGAGGGAAGCATTCTCCTCCGCAATAATTGAAATCTTCGCGGTGCGTGCCTCTTCGGTCCCATTGGCCGTGATGCCGATTTTGATTGAAGTCGTCTTGTCGGCATTGTTCTCCGCCTCCACGACAGCGGGAGCAGGAACAGCCCAGTCTTTATCGGAAACTATAGTGTACGTGACATTTGCATTGACGGTGAAAGTGAGATCTGAAGCGGCTGCAGCCACATTGACTGTCTTGTTAGCATCCAGTTTCAGTCCCTCGACGGTAAGCTTCGGCTCCACTGTCGGGTTTGTTGTTGTGCAGGCGGCTGCAAAAACTACGGCAGCCAGACTTGCGAATAACGATTTTTTCATTGTTTTGTTTTTTATGAATGATGTATTAAATCTTTGCTATTGTCCTTTCTGTCTTCACTCCGCCGGATTCGACTACTACCCTGTATATTCCAGGTGCAAATCCGCTCATGTCGATTACGGCAGGCTCGAACGCGCCGACATCATAGGTCCTGTCGTACACGAGCGCACCCGAAGCAGAATATATCCGTATTCTGGTGTCCGCCGTCTCGCCAGTTGAAACCGTAAGTCTGTCGCTCACCGTGGACGGGTAGATGTCCGCTTCCG
>CABQAB010000103.1 GCA_902461985.1 uncultured Bacteroidales bacterium
ACATTGAAGATGTCATAGAAGAAGGCTCCCCGGAAGAACAGACTCAGATAAAGATTCTTGTAGCGGAAAGTATGTGTCGTGGACATGGTGAATTTGGGAAGGCCGTTGCCGACTATACGGCGGTCGTCCTCGCTTCCCTGGCCAGCCTTAATCACATTTCCGTTCTTGTCTTCAATCAGCCATTCTCCCTCGGAATCGATGCCGACGTATTTCCATAGATAGAAATTGCCTATGGACTGCCCTTTTTCTATGCGCTGCAGATTGTAGTTCGGATAAGGTGCCTCCGTAGGGCAAAGGCTGTAGTAGTCCTGCCCGACATATTCCGAATTGCTGAAATCGACGAACTTGTTGGTGATTGTGGTTCCGACTATGTTGAAGTTGTATCCGAAATCACGGGTGTCGACTGCATTGACGTTCAGGTCGAACTCGAAACCATAGTTTTTCATGGTCCCGACATTGACGAATGTCTCATCGAATAGATAAGGAGGAATAGGTACTTTGTAATAGCCTAAGAGGTCCTCTGTGCGGCGGTTGAAATAGTTCAGCGACCCGGAGAAGCGGTTGTTGAACAAGGCGAAGTCGAGTCCCACGTTCCAGTTCTTCGCCTTTTCCCATTTGAGGTTCGGATTCACATTGTTTGCCGGACCCCAAACCTGAAAGCTTTTTCCTCCGAAGTTGTAATAGCCGAAGCCCTTCATTGCGGCCACTGACAGATAATCGTCAAATTCCTGGTTTCCCGTGACGCCGTAGTCAGCACGGATTTTAAGGTCATTCAGCCAGCTTCTTGCCCCCGCCATGAACGGTTCCTGGCTGATGCGCCAGCCCACTGACACGGCAGGGAAATTTCCCCACTTGTTGTTGGGACCGAATTTGGATGACCCTTCACGACGCAGAGACGCCGTCATGAGATATTTCCCGTCATAATCGTAGCTGACACGGCCGAAGAATGAAATGAGCTTGTTGTCACCTTTGTAGCTGCTCATGCCCACTTCTCCCTCGTCTTTGGCAAATGCACCGGAACCGAGGTTGTTGTATTCAAGTGCATCATTGGGAAAATCCTTGTTTTCCGCGAAAAGTGTGCTGTATTTTGTGTATTGATAGGAGTATCCTAACATCAGCTTGATGTTGTTCCGTCTGAACCTTGCCCCGAAATTGGCAAGCCATTCCAGAATATACTGGCTGGTGTTGTTATATTCTCTGCTGGCTTCACCTTCACGGCCGCTGTTGATGGCGATGGTACTTGTTGAGGGTCTGAACCAGGATTTGTTGTTGCCTGTCTGGTGGTCTGCAAACGTCAGCTGGGTGTCGAGTGTGAAAGGACAGTCCTCGTCCGCCTTCCAGAGCAATGGCAGAAGGTTGAGTTTCGCGGTGGCGTCCATATCGATGAGTTTTGTCTCACCCTCGTCCTTTTCAAGTTTCTGGAGTTCAACAGGGTTCCAGGGGCAGACCTGTCCCTGGAAATTGTAGTAGAGCTGCGAATTTTCCGGGTCCATCAGGGGAGTGGTCGGATTGGCCTGCTTGGCGTTGGTGAACACAGACCAGTTGGCAAAATTCTGATAGATTATACGTGGGGCAATGTTGGCGGTGAAATTGAACAGACCGCCTTTGGACTTGAACTCCGCAGATGCCCTGCCGCCGTATTCTTCACGGCTCGAACGTAAATCGACTCCGTTTGACTTGCGGTAGTCCGCACTGACTCTGAAATTGGCCCGCTGTGTTCCGCCTGAAGCAGTCAGGGCATGTTTGTGGGTGAAACCGGTCCGGCTGACTCCCTTGAACCAGTCGTAGTTGCCGCCGAGGTCAATGCCCGAGTCTCCCCATCCGAGACGTATGTTGCGGTAGTCGTCGGCGCTCATGAAGTCAAGTTCGTCTATGATGCTGTCCCAAGCCACGCTTCCGGCATAAGAAATATTGTAGGTTCCGTCACCCGCGCCCTTTTTCGTCGTCACGAGAATGACGCCGTTTGAACCTCTTGTTCCATAGATTGCTGAAGCCGCACCGTCCTTAAGTATGTCGAACGATGCTATGTCATTGGGATTCACATTGGTGAGGCTTCCACCGGGAACTCCGTCGATGACTACGAGCGGACCAAGTCCTGCCGAACGGGATGACACGCCGCGGATCTGAACGCTTGCGGTGTTGTTCGGGTCGCCAGCGGCTGTGTTCGTTATCGACACGCCGGGAACTTTGCCCTGGATGAGCATCGTGGGATCTGTGGAGCTGATGGTGTTGAAGTCTTTCTCGCTTACGTGGCTTATGGCGGAAGTGAGTTCTTTCTTGTCCATGGTGCCGTAACCGATTACTACCACTTCATTGAGCAGCTGCGAGTCTTCAATCATGGTCAGGTCGAGCCTTCCAGCCCTGTCGGCTTTCTTCGTCTTCGAAATATATCCTATGTAGGAAAACAGCAGACTGCTTCCTTTCGGAACTTCTATTTCGTAATTGCCGTCGGTGTCGGTCATTGCTCCGCCGGACTGGCCTTCGACTGTGACGGAAGCGCCGATCAGCGGCTCGCCACGCCTGTCGGTAATAGTGCCGGTTATTCTGATTTTACCAGCTTGAGAAGCCTGCTGATTTGTCACAGGGGTCCTGGCGGATGACTTTTTGTTGAGGATAATCTGCTTTTTGTCAATGGTATAGCTTATATCATGCGACGCGAACAGTTTGTCAAGGGCCGTTGTCAATTCCACATTCTTGACTTTGAGTGTCACAGCTGCGTTGACATTTATGGTTTCCTTGCTGTAGATGAATTTGTACTTTGTCTGCTGTTCTATGGATTTCAGAACGTTAGCCAATGTTGTTCCACTGGCGTCTATGGACACTTTAGTGTCGGATGCATAAGCAGCGGACACCCCATAACCGAGCATCAGCAGAATGAGCAGAGCCCTGAGCGTCAGATGCCGGAGGCTGCACAGAGGTAAGTTTGGTTTTCCCATTATCAGAAAAAAAGATTAGTGTTATTTATGTGAGTAATATTCAAAAAACAAGCTGCCTCACTAATAAATATCTTTTTGGTCCATATTCCTTTTCTCATCAGTCATTTGCCACCGGCAAACTCTTTCTTCCAAAAGAAATCTATCCTCAAAAATCTTATTCTTATTGATGCACTTTATTTTTTTTCATATTACTAAATCTGTGGTTTTTATGTCTTATTCCACATCATTTCGTATAAAGAACAACTGATGCTCAAAAAACCACATCGAAAAAACACGAATTCTTTCAAAAGTGCAATATTTGTCCAATTGGCTTGTGGCATAGCACGATAATATATAACTTCGCTCCAGAATCATGCCCATGGAAAAAATAAAAATCGACAATGAAACGCTTCTGCTGGCCGCTTTGAAGATGGACAGCCATGAGGCTTTTGTGCAGATTTTCCGGCGGTATTATCCTGATCTCGTCTTTTTTGTATCCAGATTCATTCCTGACATGGAAACCTGTGAGGACATCGTCCAGGAAGCATTCATCAAGATATGGGCAAACAGAAAGTTCCTTGAAATAAGGACTTCGCTGAAGACCTATCTGGTCTCTCTGGTCCAGAATCTCGCTCTCAATGAAATCAAGCACCGCAAAGTCAAGACTCTCTACCGGAACATGTACCATGAAATGATTATGTCATTGCCGGCAGACGAGCATATACTTTACACGGAGTTGAATGATGCAGTCGAAAATCTGTTCTCACAACTCGATCCTGAAGTCCTTGAGACATATATGCTGTCGAGATCGCACCATCTGAAATATACTGAAATCGCAAAAAAACTGAATATATCAGTCAGGACCGTAGAGGCGCGGATCAGCAAGACCATAAGATTTTTGCAAACCAATCTGAAAGACTACAAATTCGCTATATTTTTGACTGTAGTATTCCAATACCTATTTATGAAATAAAGAGATGGATCACAACGAGAACAATCAAACGGATATTCTGATAAGCCGTTATCTGTCAGGAAATGCTTCAGAGCAGGAGATTGAAGACCTGTTCCGCTGGATTCAGCTTGACGGGGATAACAAAAAAAATTTTCAGCGTCAGCAGGATATATGGGCGTACCTGCATCCGGCAATAAACATCGGGGACATAGATACCGGGAGAGCAGAAAGGAAAGTTCTGGGCAAAAGCGGGATTCTGGCGGAGAGGCATCCTGTTTTCAGGAAACTGCTTGTTTTATGGTCACGCATTGCAGCTGTCATCGCACTTCCGCTGATTGCCCTGGCGGGATATCTCATGGCAGTCCACAGGGGAAGTCCGGTTCCCGATGACGTGACCATAGCTACGGAATTCGGCAGTTTGAGCCGCACACATCTTCCTGACGGCACGATGGTCTGTCTGAACGCCAACAGTACTTTAACTTACAATCCCGCCATGAACAACGGCAAGGGCACGAGAAGCGTTTCGCTGCAGGGGGAAGCCTACTTTGAAGTAAAGGCTGATGCGGAACACCCGTTTGAAGTGAGCACACCGTACATGACAGTTACAGCCACCGGTACGGAATTCAATGTCAATGCCTATGATTCCTCCGCCTCGGTGACGCTGATCAAAGGCAGGGTGGACGTGGGCGTGGAAAACCAGTCAATGACGCTCAATCCCAGTGAGCATTTGTCGCTGACGGACGGAAGAGCTGTCATAAACGGCCATATAGACACAGAAAAATACTGCTGCTGGAAAGACGGCATGCTTATTTTTGAGGATGAACCTCTCTTCAATATCTGCAACAGGCTTCAGCAGATGTATGACGTGGAGTTCGACGTCGCTCCGGAACTTGCAAACCTGACCTTCCGCATGATGCTGAACGGAGAGAACATCAGTGAAATCATGCGTTTTCTGGAACTTGCCGCGCCTGTCAGATGCGAACTGGAAGAGCGGAAGCCGGCAGGGGAGACGGCATCCTCCAGACCTAAGGTCCGCATTACTCCTTTGTAGAACCCTCTTACAAGTGAATATCATGAAAAAAACATCAATCTTTGCATCCCGTCTGCTCATGACCGCTTTCGCGCTGTGTGCCGGTCTCGCTTCATGCGGCATAAAATCTTCCGGTTCCGGAAATCCCTGTATTCCCGGTCCGTATGCGGACCCGGAAGGGATTGTATATGACGGAACGCTTTTCATCTATCCTACGCGCAGCCTTCCGTTCAGGGAACAGACCTCGATGGACTGCTTTTCGACAACAGACCTGAAACACTGGACCAGATATGAGAATATAATAGACACGGCTGAGGTCAAATGGGCATGGGGTGCGATGTGGGCCCCGTCGGTACTCAGGAAGGACGGAAAGTATTATCTTTTCTTCGGTGCAAACGATGTTCATGAGGGGGAAACCGGCGGTATCGGTGTGGCGGTCAGCGACAGGCCGGAGGGACCGTTCAGGGACCTGCTGGGGCGTCCGCTCGTAAATGAAATCGTCAATGGCGCCCAGCCTATCGATCAATATGTCTTTACGGACAAAGACGGCAGCTGTTACATGTATTACGGCGGCTGGGGACATTGCAACGTGGTCAGACTGTCGGACGACTTCACGTCCCTTGTTCCTTTCCCGGATGGTACCCTCTACAAGGAAGTGACGCCGGAAGACTACACTGAAGGTCCGTTCATGCTCCTCAAGGACGGGAAATACTATTTCATGTGGAGTGAAGGGGACTGGACAAAAGACAACTACAGGGTAGCCTATGCAATCTCCGAATCACCGTTCGGACCGTTCAGCAGGATTGGCACCATACTGGAATCCGACCCGGCTGTAGGAACGGGCGCGGGACACCATTCCGTTGTCCAGTCTTCCAAAACCGGCAAGTATTACATAGTCTACCACAGACACCCTCTTGGAGCTGTTGACGGCAACGACCGCGTCACGTGCATTGACGAACTGCACTTCGACTCCAATGGGAAGATACTTCCTGTGAAAATGACTTTTTCCGGCCCGGCGGCAGCAACATTCTGAATCACCATCCGCGCTTGGGCTTCTTCTCGCTCCTTCCGGACATGGCTGTCTTCGGCAGAGCCGCGGGAGGCGGCGGTGCTACCGCAAGCATAAAAATCAAGCTGGTTCGACAAGAATAAGATCACTATATGGCCTGGGTTCTGGCCTCTAACCAGAGCCGCTCTTCGGGAGTGAGACGCGGCGAGAGTGTGCGGAAGACCCATGCGTTGTAGTTGTTGAGCCATTGGCGCTGTTCCGCTGTGAGCAGTTCGGCGATGACGGCGGAGGTGTCGATGTGGCAGCAGGTCAGCGTGTCGAAGCGGAGCCATTCTCCGAACTGGTTCACGTTTGTTCCCCTTTCCTCATGTCCGCAGCTGCGTGTGCCGCCTGCCGTTTCGTCTTCTACCGTCAGAATGATGTTCTCATGCCTGATTCCGTGCAGGCCCTCGCGGTAGATGCCCGGTTCGTTTGACGTGACCATGCCCGGGAGCAATGCCTGGGGATTGAAGTTCTGCCTTATGTCCTGCGGACCTTCATGAACTCCGAGATAGTAGCCTACTCCGTGACCGGTCCCGTGGCCGAAATTGCGGCGGGCTTTCCACAGAGGCTCCCGCGCCAGTACATCTAACTGACAGCCTGCAGTCCCTTTCGGGAACACAGCCATGGACAGTGCAATCATGCCTTTGAGAACAAGGGTGTAGTCTTCTTTTTCGAGAGGTGTGCACGGACCGAGAGGAATTGTGCGGGTGATGTCGGTCGTGCCTGTGAGATACTGGCCGCCGGAGTCCACGAGATAGAGTCCTCTTTTCTGCAGAACGGGTGCTCCAGTCCGTGGAGTGACATAATGCGGAAGTGCGGCTGACTGGCCGTAGGCTGATATGGTTTCGAAACTTTCACCTCTGAATCCGTCGATTTCCTCTCTCAATGAACGGAGTTTCTGCAGGGCCTCCCATTCGTCTACAAATGCCCTTTCGCCCCTTTCGGCAGCATCTATGCTGTCTTCTGTCCATTTTATGAAACGCTCCACGGCCAGTCCGTCCTCGATGAAAGTCTCTCTCAGAAGTTCAATCTCCCGGGGATTCTTCACTGCCTTCATCAAGGCGACAGGAGACTGTCCGCAGACTAATCTGACGCGGTCAGGACCGGAATAGACATTGTCCAGGAGAGAATAGCAATGCCAGTTCAGGGAGGCTGAATCTACAAACGTGATGTCTTCGGAACTGAGCGAATCAATTGCTCCGGCCAGAGCGTCATAGTCCTCTATGCTCACCTCGTCAATGCCTAATTCGTCAAAACTGTCAGCGGTGTCGGCATCGACTGTTTCACCTTTGCGTACGAACCATCTGACGGATTCCTGGGAAATCAGCAGATAGGAAATGCAGTA
>CABQAB010000104.1 GCA_902461985.1 uncultured Bacteroidales bacterium
CACATTTCCCTTTCCGTCTTCCCGGTTTCAGGGTCGAGAGGCTGGCAGAGCACAGTTGCGAGTATGTTGTCTCCGAACATATATTCCTGGTCGCGGCTGTAGGCCTTTTCCTCCTCGGGATAATAATAGTAGAGAGGACGGCAGATGCTCACGCCCGTGTCGTAGGCCTGCCTGGAGGCATCGTAAATGTACGGCGTCAGGGCATAGCGGAGTTCGATTGCCGCTTTCATGTATTCATAATGGGTAGGATATGTCCATATCTTCCTCTCCAGATACTCTGACTCGGTGGAGTGTGTCTTGAAAATAGGCGTGAAGACACCATACTGCAGCCATCTGGTGTACATCTCCGGGTCGGTGTAATGTCCGCTTTTCTGGTAATGCCCGCCTATGTCATGTCCCCAGTAGCCATAGCCGACATTCGAGGCCGTCGCCGTGAAATGAGGCAGCATTTCCAGCACTGCCCATTCGTCCAGGGTGTCTCCAGAAAATCCTAACTGGTAACGGTGGCTGCCCAGTCCTCCCCAGCGATGGTAGATGAAAGGACGGTCGGCGTATTTGCCCGAATAGGCACTCTGTCTCACCTTGTCGTTGAAAAACGCATAATTGACCCAGAAGGTGTTGTTCAGTCCTTCGACATATTTGCTCTCCACCCACTGTTGCCAGTCTATCCACCAGAAATCCACGCCCTGCTTTTCGAGAGGATGGATTACGCTGTTGAAATAAGCGTCCGCCCATGCCTGCTGGCTCATTCTGTAAGGTACTGAAGCGTGGTAGCCGTTTTTCGCGAAACTTTTGTCGTTGCCCTTGAAAATATAGTCTTCATTGCCGTAGACATAGTCCTGAGGTCCGTCATAATCGTCGGTGCGGGAAAGATAATCTTTCACGAAAGCCTCGTAGCAGTCCTCATAGGGGCGTATTCCTGAAGCAGGATGCAAGTTGAGCGAGGTCTTGAAACCCATGGAGTGGAGATCGGACAGGAGTCCATCGGGGTCCGGAATCAGGTCATGGTTCCAGCTGTAGCCGGTCCATCCGCGCCGTTGCCCGAATTCATCGTTGCCGAGTCGCTTCTGCATCTCTTTCCACGTCAGATGCCAGTCCATGTCTATTACGAACACGTCTGCCGGGACTTTGTGCTCCCTCAGTTCGTCAGCTATCTGCAGCAGTTCCTCGTCCGTATAAATCCAGTAGCGGCTCCACCAGTAACCGAAAGTGTATTTCGGGGGCATGGGAATCCTGCCTGAGATTTTCGTGAAATCATCGAGGGCGGCGGTATAGTCGTGCCCGTAGGCGAATATATACCAGTCTATTCTGTCTCCTTCTGGACGCTCCGCAACCCACTCGCCCCAGTCGGAGCCGTCTTTTTCAAGCAGATGCCTGCGGCTTTCGTCCACAATGGTCCAGCCGGTTCTTGACAGGATTCCGTTTTCCATTTCGACCCTGTACGGACCGCCCGAACTGTGGTGACGCAGATTGTTCTGGTCGAACCTGCCGTCAATGCCGTCCAAAGTCCTGACCGTACCCTTCAGGTTGCCTTCGTCTTCAAGTCCCGGATGCCAGACCACGGTCTTTCCGTTCATTTTGAAGGAGACGCTGAGATTGCCTGAGTCGAATCTGCCGCCTTTATAGTCTAAGACTATGGACCGGGTCTTTATCTGCACTCCTTCTCCATTTTTGCGTATATCGTATTGTGGTACAGGTAATTTCCTGTTGATTATGGCAAATGATGCCCTGTCCTCGAAAACTCCGTCTTCCGACCATTCCATTCTGACCATCCGGTCGGTGAGTACGGTAAAACGCGCATTTCCGCAGACAACAGTCGCCCGTGCATCTGCTTCCGGACAGTTTTCTTCAATTTTCGCATTGTCGGCCCGGAGCGGGACGGCAGCCGCAAGTGACAGCGTCATGGCTGCTGCAATCAAGATTTTTTTCATTTGTCGTTCAAGAAATTAAAATGATTTGCAAGATAGTCAAAGATTGGCTTTTTCGCCACGCATTTTATGCAAAAATATTATGGATTTATGAAACAATAATGTCATCGGACATGATGAATCTGTCATCTTACTTCGATGATGTCTTCCATGGAGGTCGAGTAGAGCCGTGAACGGTGCTCCGACCTCATGATTACGGAAAGCGGGTCCTGATGCTGCACCGCCAGTCTCAGCACGTTCCCTGTCGCGCCTACTGAAGAATAGCCGTTGCGGCACTTTGAATTGAGCCTGTCCATGACCTGCGAAATTCTGTCGCTCTTCGCCCGGTATTCCTGTCTCTCGTCGAAAAGTTCCGCCTGAATCTGCCCGGCATCGGATATGTCCGACACGATAACTCCGGCTTTTTTGTAGAGATACCCCGGCCTCCAGATGGTGCGGAAGCATTTCAATGCGGCAGACACGATTTCCTGGGTGTTCGAGGACGGCACTTCAAGTTTTATGGTCGCAGAAGGATAGTATTGGTCCAGTTCCTTTCTGAAGCGGTTGGTCCACAGAAAAACTGTCACTGAACCTGCCGCCGACCTGTCCCTGCGCAACTTGCCCGCGCACATGGCCGCGAAATCCGACACCATCCTCGACAATTCTCCCTCATCGTCTGTCATCTGTGCGAAACTCCTTGAATTGCAGATGCTTTGCCGTCTCGTATCACGTTCCTCCGCTATGCAGTCAGTCCCCATGAGTTCGTTCCAGGTCCTCAGTCCCGGCATGTTGAGCCTGTCCCTGACCCATTCCTCCGGTCTGGACGTGAAATCGAGTGCGGTTTTTATGCCCATGGATTCCAGTCTTGGAGACAGTTTCCGCCCTATTCCCCATACCTCTCCAATAGGGGTGAGAGCCAGTGCCTTGAGCCTCTTTTCGTCGTTGTCTACGGCACATACTCCGTGATAGCCGGGATGTTTTTTCGCGAAGTGGCAGGCGACTTTGGCAAGGGTTCTGGTCGGAGCTATGCCGATGCTTACGGGAATCCCCACCCATTTTCTGATTTTAGTCCTTACGTCACGGCAGAGGGGAATATATTGCTCGGGGGAAAATCCTTTCAGGACCATATAGGCCTCGTCAATTGAATATATTTCTATTTCTGGAACGGCATCGGCTATTATGGACATCACCCTGGCAGATATATCCCCGTAGAGGGCGTAGTTCGAGGATTTGGCTATCAACCGCCCGCTGTCCGTCATGTTCCGGAGCTTGAAAAACGGAGTGCCCATCTTTATGCCCATCGCCTTCGCCTCGTTGCTTCTGGAGACCGCACACCCGTCGTTGTTGGACAGGACCACTACAGCCTTTCCTTCGAGCGAGGGGCTGAATATCCTTTCGCAGGAGACGAAGAAATTATTGCAGTCTACGAGTGCGTACATCACCGCCTTACCTTTTTTATTACGTAGCTGACGACTCCCCAGACCGTGAAATCATTTTCTACGCTGACGCGGATAGGCTTGTAGGCCTTGTTTGCCGGGCGCAGCCACAGTTCCTTTGCTTCCGAAGGGCTGACTCCGCAGAAATCAATGGTCTTCAGGGTGAATTCACCGTCCACAAAGCAGACGGCCATGTCTCCGTCCTTTGCCTCCAAGGCTCTGTCAATCACCAATATATCCCCTTCTTCCACGCCGGCGTCAATCATCGAGTCACCGACGACCCTTCCGTAGAATGTCGCGGCTGGATGTTTCACCAATTCCCGGTTGAGGTCTATGCAGCCGGTCATATAGCCGGATGCCGGAGAAGGAAAGCCTGCGTGAATCCCTTCTTCAGCCATAGGAGGCAAGCTCTCGACTTCCGCTGCGCCCTTCACTGCTCCTTCTTCGGAAGCCGGGTGCTCATCCGCAAACCAGGTGACATCCTCGCCAATTCCTGCCGTATTTGTCTTTTCTTTCTCCATATTCATGCCCTTTGTCGGGATTGACAAAAATACTAAATTTGCGCAACATTTTCGCAATGACTTATAATGATCCAATAATCACTACCGCCGTAGTTTTCGCCCGTAATTGCGAAGTCAGGAAAATCGACCGCAGGACTGCCGGCGAGTTCCTCGACTCCAACCATCTTTTCGGAAATGCCGCCTGCAGGCACTGCTACGGGCTGTTTCGCAAAAGGGTTACGGGGAGTTCTGAGTTGAAGTCGGAACAGATCGGGGAACTGCTTGCCGTTGCCTGCTTCTCCAACGCCCGTCGCTGGCGGAAAGGAGACAGAACGATAAGTTCCTATGAATGGGTACGTTATGCGTCTCTGAAGGACATCCGTGTAGTGGGAGGAATGGGCAAACTTCTCAAAGCCTTCATAGAGGACCGTCATCCTGACGACATCATGACATATGCAATATCCTCGGCGGGACCTGGGCGGGCGGTGCGTGAGGATATGCCGGATTTCCTGCCGGGAGAAGTCTACCGCAAACTCGGTTTTACCGAGGAGGAACGCCAGTCGTTTCCGGTACGTGACGGACTTCCCGGAGCGACTGCCGTAAGCGTCAAATACCGCCTGAAACTCACGGACTGGCAATGACATTGGATTTAATATTATTTGCAAATCAACAACATCCGTTATAAATTTGAGGATTCATAATTTTTACCATCATGTTAAAAGTAAATATGGGAGGCTGCAGCTCCTTCGTAAAAGATGCAGAAATAAAGAATTACACACAGAAAGCCCTTGCGGCGTTGAAAGTTCTCGAAGACGAGAGCGGTGCCGGCAATGATTTTCTTGGATGGAAACATCTTCCGACCACTACTCCTGAGTCGTTGATTGCCGATTGCGAGGCAATACGGGACGACTGGAAAGGCAAAGGCGTGGATCTCGTCGTGGTCATCGGCATCGGAGGTTCATACCTTGGTGCAAAATGTGCCCTCGAAGCCCTTTCGCACACTTTCGCAAAACAGCTTTCCGGCAAGAAGGACGCTCCTGAAATAGCTTTCGCCGGAAACAACCTTTCGGAAGAATATATTTCAGAACTTATGGACCTCGTGGAGCAGCGTAACGTGGCTTGCGTTGTCATCTCCAAATCAGGTACCACCACTGAACCTGCAGTCGCTTTCAGAATCATCAAGCAATACATCGAAAACCGTTACGGCACGAAAGAGGCTGCGGAGCGTATCGTGGCAGTCACTGACGCTCACCGCGGAGCTCTCAAATCCCTTTCAACCCAGGAGGGATACCGCACTTTCGTGATAGAGGACAATGTCGGAGGCCGTTTCTCAGTGCTTACTCCGGTGGGCATACTTCCTATCGTGCTGGCCGGTTTCGACATCCGGGCAATGCTCAAAGGTGCAGCCGAAATGGAGAAGGTCTGCGCAGTCGCAAGTGAAGAGAACCCGGCTTTGCAGTATGCTGCAATGAGAAACCTGCTTTATTCTGAATATGGCAGGAAAATCGAGATTCTCGTGTCCTTCAACCCTAAATTCCAGTATCTCGGAGAATGGTGGAAACAGCTCTACGGCGAATCGGAGGGCAAGGACGGCAAAGGCATATTCCCTGCATCGGTAAACTTCACCACCGACCTCCACTCCATGGGACAGTATATCCAGGACGGTGAGAGAATACTTATGGAGACCGTCGTCAGCGTAGAGAAATCCTCACGCAGCGTCATCATCGAAAGCGACCCTCAGAACCTTGACGGACTCAATTTCCTTGCCGGCAAGCATGTCGAGGAGTGCAACGCGATGGCGGAACTCGGCACCAAACTCGCCCACATCGACGGCGGCGTACCTCAGCTCGGAGTCAGCGTCGAGAAAATCGATGAATACAACCTCGGACAGCTGTTCTATTTCTTCGAGAAAGCCTGCGGCATTTCCGCATATATCCTCGGCGTCAATCCTTTCAACCAGCCGGGCGTGGAGGCATACAAGAAGAACATGTTCGCACTTCTCAACAAGCCTGGCTACGAGGCTCAGGGTGAAGAACTCAGAAAAAGGCTTTAGTATGGGCAGACAGTTATATCCTCTTAAATTCATTCCTATTGCCTCCCGCAGGGTATGGGGCGGCAACGCGCTTATAAAGACTCTCGGGAAGGAGTTTGTCGAAACTGACAATGAGGGGAATGAGACTCCTTTGACGGAGAACGACCTGATAGGCGAAAGCTGGGAACTTGCAGACATGGGAACCCAGGATTCGGCCGTAGCGGAAGGCTGGCTGGCAGGCAATACGATAGGCGAACTTATGGAGACCTATATGGACAGAATCTCCGGTGAGGGCGCGTATCAGTGGTTCGGAAGGCAGTTCCCTCTGCTTGTGAAATTCCTCGACATCCATCAGAAACTTTCCGTGCAGGTGCATCCTGACGACGAGGTGGCAGCCCAGAGGTATGATTCCCTCGGCAAGGCCGAGATATGGTATATCATTGACGCAAAGCCTGAAGCGAAAATCTATATGGGCTTCAAGCGCGAGACTTCTGCCCAGGAGTTCTATGATGCCTGCAAGGCGGGAACGGCAGACAGTCTGCTCAACGTCATTCATCCGAAACCTGGAGATGCCATACTCATCAAGCCTGGAACCGTCCATGCGGCGGAAGGCGGCATACTGGTCGCTGAAATCCAGGAGTCATCCGACCTTACTTTCCGTCTCTATGACTGGGGCAGGGAAAACAACCCGGCCACTGCACGCAAGATGCATCTTGATGAAGCCATCGACATCATAAATTACGGAAAGTATGATGCTTCAGCCTATATGCCTGCCGGTTCCGTGAAGAGCAGTGACGGAGTGGAATACCCGCTTGCAGACTGTCCTCAGTTTTCAGTTCATAAACTCGACCTCAAGGCTGCATTGCGCATAAGTCCTGAGCATTACGGCAGTTATATCATTTATGTCTGCCTAAGCGGGGCGGCCGCCATCAATGTGCCGAAAGTGCCGGTGGAAGATGACAGAAAGGCAGCAGCGGTTTTCGGGACTCCTGAAATGGATATCTATCCGATTCGCAAGGGGGATACAGTCCTGATTCCTGCAGATATGCCGGACTTCTATCTGGTTCCTACGTTGCCCGGGACGGAACTTATCGTGGCTTCCGACGGCATACGTGAAGATGTGGACGAATATATCAATCCTGATGCTTCCGAAGAAGTGGCAGAGTAGATTATGGACGAAGTCAGAATTGACAAATACCTCTGGGCAATCCGGGCCTTCAAGACAAGGACGGATGCCACAGAGGCTTGTAACGGCGGTAAAATCCGTCTGAACGGTGGCGACGTGAAGCCGTCGAAGCCTGTGCGCGCCGGTGACGAGATAACTGTCCGCAAACATCCTGTCACCTACACATACCGCGTCAAGGCCATTATAGACAAGAGGCAGGGGGCGA
>CABQAB010000105.1 GCA_902461985.1 uncultured Bacteroidales bacterium
AGACCACGGTGATATTAAATAGGTTATCACGCAAAGGGGGCTGACTAAAAAGTTTTTTAGCCAGCCCCTTTTCATATCTTGACACTACTAATAACCCGGATTCTGTTTGATTGAACCGTCGGTCCTGTCTATCTCCACCTGCGGGACAGGGAAGACTTCATTGACACCTTTTTTGAATGAAGCGCCACGGCCGTTGGAATATGGATATGCTGCGAATGCGTTCATCACGTCGATATAGCTGTTCCAGCGTTTGAGGTCATAGAGCCTGTTGTATTCCATTGCCAGTTCGACGCGCCTTTCATGCTTGACTGCAGCCAGAAGGTCATCGCTTTCGCTGACCATAGGGATATCGGTCGCCGCAATTGCCCTTACCCTTTTCTTCGCCTCCGCATCACCTCCGCGGGAATTGTTCGCCCGTGTACGGACCATATTTATGTATTCGACGATTTCGGATTTGTCACCTCCTGTTTGGATGAGAGCCTCGGCATAGAGCAGGATTATGTCGGCATAGCGTATCAGATGGCAGGACCATGCGTCGTCTCCCCAGCCCGTTCCGCGTCGAGACTCCACGAGGAATACTTTGCGGTTGTGGTAGCCTGTGTTCGGATAGGTGGAAAAGTCGAGAGTCTCTGTGCCGGAAGCGGTAGGGAACACATCCCCGTTCTCTATGATTGTGTAGAGAAGTCGGGGGTCTCCTTTTTCGAATTCATCCACGAGATTCTGGGTCGGCTGGTCAAATCCGTAGGCTCCGCAGGAGCGCGGGCTGCCATAGCAGGGCAGGAATGAACCGTAGATGTATTCGGAAGGTATGTCTCCGCGGATATTTACGAATATGGACTCTCCGGACAGATATCCATCTTCAAGAAAGAGGCTCTGGTAATTCGGCTCAAGAATGCAGCTGTTGGCGTCGATTACCCTTTTGGCGGCGTCCCTGGCGTCGGCATACAGATTAGCGTCATCTTTAGCGAAGTACATATAGACCTTGGTCTGCAGAGACCAGACTGCTTCCTTAGTGATTCTGCCCAGTTCAGAGGATACCAAAGCGGTCTTCCCTGGCAGGCCGCTCTCTTCGGCTATGGCCTGCAGCTCGCCCATGATGAACTTTGCGGTTTCCTGCTCGCTTTCGCGTTTGAGTGTCTTGCTGTCGTTGACAGTGAGGACTCTATCCACCACCGGCACTCCGCCGAATATTTTGCACAACTCGAAGTGGTAGAACGCCCGGAGGAATCTGGCCTCAGCTATGTAACGTGCCTTGACTTTGGCATCGAGAGGATAGCCTGAGGCATCAATCAGTTCCGCATTTGCGAACTTTTCGAGACAGGCGTTACATTGCGCAATGCCTCTGTACATACCCTCCCAGAGGTTTGCCAGGTCTGCGTTGGAGGTGAGCGGACGGCCATAGCTCAAGTCGGCCACATAAGTGGCGTCTCCCGCACCGGAACCGCCTTTCTCCGCATCGTCGGTGGAGATGTTGTAGAGGTCCATGCGCGGACGCTCGAATCTGAAGAAGTCATTCAGCGGCTGGTAGCATTTGACTATCGATTTGTATGCCGCATCCGGAGAATTGAAGAACTTGTTCTCGTCCATCGAGCCTTTCGGGTCTCTGGTGAGGAAGCCTTCGCAGGAAACCAGCATCAATGCCGTGGAAGAGGCCAGAATTATGTTTTTGATATATGTTTTCATATTGCAAGTCGATTTTAAGTGGCTAAAACTTGAGATTCAGTCCCACTGTCCAAGTCCTTGACTGAGGGTAGAATCCGCAATCGATTCCGTTGAGCATAGCATTAGAGGAGCCGATTTCAGGATCAAGTCCCGAGTATCTGGTAAGGGTGAACAGATTCTGCGCACTCACATATAGCCTCAGCTGCGATATTCCCTTCCATTTGATGAGTTTGTTGCAGAAATCATAGCCTATCTGGATATTCTTGAGCCTCAGATATGAACCGTCCTCGACGAAATAGTCCGAAACCAAAAGGTTCTGGCCCTGGTCTGCCGAGATTTTGTGGTAGCGGTCGGTCGAACCTTCCCCGTTCCATGCCCTCTGGAGAATTCCTGCGTTGGCGTTCATATAGCCCGTGCCAGACTCGAAATCATACAGGGTCATATTCAGCACGTCGTTGCCCTGCGAGCCTGAGAAGAATGCGCTGAAGTCAAGTCCTTTCAACGAAAGCCCCAATGTGAGACCATACACGAAATCCGGCCACGGACTGCCTATGATGGTCCTGTCGTTGTCGTCGAGTATGTCATTGTGATCGAGATCCTTGTATCTGATATCACCCGGAGTGGCGGTCTCGCGCTGTGCACTTCCTTCCACCTGCTCCACATTCTGGAATATTCCGTTGGTCACATAGCCGTAGAAATACCCCACAGGCATACCTTTCTCTGTCTTGGTGACTGTATTCTTGTCGTAGGCGGTGCCGTAGAGCGCATCCGCATTTCCTACGGAGAGGACTGTGTTCCTGTATGTGGAAATGTTAGCTGAAGCCGTCACGAACAGTTCATTGAATGATTTGCGCCATGTGAGTCCGAATTCCCATCCCTCGTTTCTCATGGTTCCCACATTAGCATAAGGGAAGGCGACCAGGCCCAAAGTCGTAGGCTGAGGTTCCTGCATGAGCATATCGTGGATGTCCTTGATGAAGTAGTCCGCTACGAAATCGAGGCTGTTGTTGAAGAAACTCATGTCTAAGCCGACGTCAAACTGTCTGGAGGTTTCCCATTTGAGCACCCTGTTGCCCACTGAAGTTACGCCGGCGCCTATCGCCGCGCTATTTGGCGAGCCGAAGTTGTATCTGTCATATATTGTGCTGCCATAGGTGGACATATATGCCCCTCCGCCTATGTTCTGGTTGCCTATATGTCCGTAGCTTACACGGAGTTTTCCGTCGCTGAGCCAGTTGCTTGCGCCTTTCAGGAATTTCTCGTCAGAGAAACGCCACGCAGCGGACACGGACGGGAATATTCCCCATTTGTTGCCTGCCGCGAATTTTGAGGAGCCGTCATATCTGAGGTTGGCTGCGAAGAGATAGCGTCCGTCATAGTCGTAATTCACCCTTCCGAACACGGAAACCATGGAGTTGGAATAGGAGTAGCCACTGACGACTGCACCGCTTGTGCCGTTGCTCAGAATTGCCATATCCCTGTCATTGTTCGGAAGGCCTTCGATGGAGGCGTCCGCGAATGAGACATTTGTGACTTCAGCGGATGTCCCGAGCAATGCCCCGACTCTGTGTTTCCCGAAAGACTGGTCATAGGTGAGGAGCTGCTCCCACACATAATATTCGCTCCTCGAATTGTTGGCTATCACCTTGTTTTCATTGGAGTAGTCGTTGGAATTGAGGGTGTATTTTGGCTGGAAGCCGTCTGTAGTGCTTCTGGACAGGTCCATGCTGAAGCGGGAGTTGAACTTGAGGAAGTCGAAGAACCTGATTTCAAGGTCCGCCCCTCCCTTTATGTACAGATACTCGTACTCGCTCTGGCGCATCCTTTCGATTTGTGCCACCGGATTGCGTTTGTTGGAGAAAAGGATACCGGCATACTGGGAATAGACGTTGTCCGGCTCATATCCGTTATAGATATGCGTAAGTACATCCGGTACATCCACAAGATTGTTTCTGAAAACCGGGGTTATAGGGTCCGCTCCCATGGCTGTGAATATAGTGCCCGTGATGGGGTTGTTCTCGTCAATCAGGTTCCTTTTCTCGTCGATGATTCCTACATTCGCCTTGAGGGAGATTCTTTCGCCTATTTTGTAGTTGAAATTGTTTCTCCACGAAAGCCTGGAATATTTAGAGCCCTTGACTATACCGTTCTGGTCATCGTAGGAGAGGCTGGACGAGCCGGACATGTTCTGGCCGCCTCCGCTTACACTGAGGTTGTGGCTGTGCATGAACGCATTTTTGTTTATGATTTCATTCCACCAGTCCGTCCCGTCCGCACCGCTGTTCTGCTCGACGAACTTGAGGACTTTCTGTATGTTCTCCTCGTTTGCGAAAGCCGGGACTCTGTCCTGGCCGGCATTGTCGGCAGCGAGATTCTTGTATTCTATATATTCTGCGGCAGAGAGCATATGAGGGCGCTTCCACGGATTCTGCCAGGCTGTGTATCCGTCATAGCTGACGCGCATCTTCCTGTCAAAAGAGCCGCTTTTGGTGGTGATTACTATAATACCGTTGGAGCCTCTTGAACCATAGATTGCCGCCACTGACGCATCCTTGTGCACTGCGATGGATTCTATGTCATTGGGATTGAGGAAGTCGATTCCGTCCTGAGGAAGCCCGTCCACAACATACAAAGGTGTGGTTGAACCGGTGATTGAGCCTATTCCACGGATTCTCGCAACGCTTCCGGCACCTGGAGCACCGCTGCTTGATGTCACGGTCAGCCCCGGCACTTTTCCCTGAAGGACATTGTTCACGGATGTGACAGGCATGGAGGAGAGTTCCTTGCCGCCTATTACGCCCACTGCTCCGGTCATATCTTTTTTGCTTATTGTGCCGTATCCTGTAAAGACCACTCCGTCAAGAAGATAGGAGTCTTCTTTCAGCACTATTTTCACCGTTCGTCCGGCCTGTACTTTCAAACTGACGGTTTCGAACCCTATCATGGACACTTCGATTGTTCCGCTTTCTGCATCTGCGGGGAATGAGAATCGGCCGTCAAGGTCGCTGGACTTTCCTTTCGACACATCTCCGTCGAGGACAATTGTTGCTCCTACAAGAGCTTCCCCTTCTTCATCGGTCACTATGCCGCTGAAGCTTTTTGTCTGCGCGGACAGCAGGGACGGCATTCCTGCCAGCAGCAGGAGGGCCAGGCATCTGGCTGTCCAGTTCCGGATGTTTATTGTTTTTGTCATAACGTATGTTTTCTAAATTTGTCTGATCCTGTCAATGGCAAGGACGAGAGAGCCGGCCTCGGCATCATACCAGAGCGACTTCTGCTCATTCTTGAGATTCAAATCGTAAATATGCTTTACATATTCATCGACTCTTTCCTTGTCTCCCATCACCGCGGCGGCAAGAGAAACCATGGTCCACGGGTGACTTGTATAAGTTATGCCTTTGTGCCACTCGGGACAGCGGGTGTTGAACCTCTCGTAAATCTGCCGGGAACGCAGCTCGTACGGCGATGTCACTCCGAACATGCAAGGATAGAGCTGGGCGACGGCCCCGGGGTAGAACTGGTTCCAGTCGGAACTTTCCCCGAGAGCATAGTCATAGTTCCTGTTGGCGGTGTTGTAAAGGGAAGCGATTCCTGCAGTGTTGCCTTCAAGGATTTCCTCAAGATTGCGGGAACTGCTCAGAAGCCCCTTGTCCCTGAGCGCGATTGCCGCCTTCAGTCCCATGTTCACTTCAGTGTTGTCCATGAGATATTTGACAGCATAGCGGTAATGGGCAATGCTCAGGTAGTCTTTCTTAACTGCAGCCGGAAGCGGGTTACTGCCTTCGTCTATTGTCAGCAGCATTGCCTCCGCCACTTTGTTCAGCTTGTCCTTATATTCCGAAAGCCAGTTCCTGCAGTCTTCGGATACCTCAGCGAACCTTGCCGCTATTTCCAGGAATGTGGCTGCGTAGGAGTCCACCGAATCGTAGGTTCCCTGGGCTTTTTCGTCCGGCAGATAATAGTCATAGACGGAACCGGGAGTTTCATCGTTCCTGAACTCGGTGACAGCGGAATTGAGCTTGCCGAAGTACCACAGCATGTAATTCTTTACGGCGGAGATGTTTTCTTCGCACGGGTCGGTCAGCAGGGCGAGAACGGCGAAATGGGCGAAGTAGGGTGTGATTTTATTCCCGTTTTCGTTATCCCTTATCGCCCCGGAAGGCAGTTGCAGAGACCTTATATACCTCAACTGGTAAGATTGGACGAAGTCATATATTCCGGTCATGTCTGTCTTCCCGGGGATTGTCCCGGTCGAAGGCGGCGGCAGGGTGCCCGACTTGTCGCAGGAACTTGCAGACATAAGGAGCACGCACGCCAGCTTCCAAAATATGTTCAAAACTTTTTTCATAGCCTGTTGTATGCTTCCAGTTCCAGGATTCCTATCGCCCAGACGGAGGAGGATTCGCTGAAATCCACCTTGATGTATCTGGCTTCGGTTTCATCGAACGATATATCCGTTACGGCTTTTGTCCAGACGGTTTCCCCGGGTTCACGCGGCTCCACAGTGGCTTCCCATCCTGTTATGGAATAGGCCTCTTCCCATGATTCATTGTCCGTTGACAAGGATATTCTGATGTTTTTCGGATATGCGCCTCCGTCCCAGGATATGACTATGTTGTTGATTGAAGTCGGATCTCCCAAGTCTACGAGTGCCCAGTGGTCAGTGTGGGTGTTGTCACATTGCCACATGTTGGCGAGTTTTCCGTCAGTAATGTGGAACATTGAGCCGGCATTGGCTTCGCAGTCTGCGGTGGCAGGCTTTTTCAGCGCCACATTCGTTGCAGGAGGCGTATCATAGATTTCAAACTCGTACATAGTCATATTGTATGGAGTCAGACTGTTGTAGAGTTCAGACAGCCGCACGAATTTGGCGTTGACGGCATCGAATCTGAGTTTTTTCTTTCCTGCATCGCTCCCGTTGGATTCCCATCCCTTTTCTTCTGCTATGGTGACGAATGTTTCCCCGTCTTCGGAAACTTCCAGTTTGTAGTCAGTCCCGGCGGCATTAGGGTCCCAGTATGTGATGACCGTGTTGATTTCCTGCAGGACGTCCAGTTCGATCATGACCCATCTTTCTATGCCCTCTATATTGTTTTCGGCAACCCAGGCCGAATTCTTCTGCCCGTCGTTGACGCTGGTAGCGAAGAATCCCGAGAATGGAGTCGATGAGGTCGCGGTGCCTTTGAGCGCAAGATTCGGATTGTCCGTGATTACTTCCGGCCATTGATACACAAAACCGGGCAGCGAGCGTTCACCCTTATGGTTGGTGACCGCGACGGCTCCCGAATTGCCGAAAGGACTCAGGATGGCTTTTATCGTTGCATCATCTATGATTTCAAAACTTTCGGCTTCTCTGCCTCCGAAAGTTACTGCAGTTGCGGTGGAGAAGTTTACGCCGTTGATGGTGATTTCATCTCCGGCCTTTCCCCTGTCGGGTTCAAACGAAATGACTTTAGGCCATTCGGATACGGTTACAGGGGTGTTAGGGTCGTATGGATTAGCCCCAAATCCCCCCCCC
>CABQAB010000106.1 GCA_902461985.1 uncultured Bacteroidales bacterium
CCCAATTCCTATACGTCAATATCGGGCTTGGCGAAACCGTTTTCCCTGCCCGCATCGGTGCCCGTCCTGAAATCACTCTGATACGCCTGGCATGCGATTGAGGGCAGCCGGTCTGACACGACTCTTTGTCTGAAAATAAAATTATTTCGTAAATTAGCCGTATAAAAACGATTGATGATGGCAAAGGCTTATGTTTTTCCCGGACAGGGAGCGCAGGTCCCCGGGATGGGACGGGACTTGTTTGAGCGCAACGAGAAGGCGCACGGGCTTTTTGAACTGGCAGATGAAATACTCGGGTTCGGACTGACGGACATTATGTTCGAGGGGAGTGCGGAGGATCTGCTCCGTACGGAAGTTACCCAGCCGGCGGTGTTCGTCCATTCTGTGGTTTCAGCCCTGAGCACCGGGGAGGAGTCTGGCCCAGACATGGTCGCGGGACATTCTTTGGGAGAATATTCGGCGTTAGTCGTGGCGGGAGCTTTGTCTTTTGAGGACGGATTGAGGCTGGTGGCAGCGAGAGCGGAGGCAATGCAACAGTGTTGCGAGGCAAATCCGGGTACGATGGCGGCCGTGATAGGCCTTGCGGACGAGGTGGTGGAGAATTTATGTGCCGAGGTGGCGGCTGAGAGCGGGGGAGTGCTTGTCGCGGCGAATTATAACAGTCCGGGAAATATTACGATTTCCGGGGATGTCGAATCCGTGGAACTTGCCGGAACCAGGATGAAAGAGGCCGGGGCCATGAGGGTGATTCCTCTGAGCGTGGGCGGGGCTTTCCATTCCCCGCTTATGCGTCCGGCAGGGGACAGACTTGCGGATGCTATCTCTTCCGTGCATTTTGAGCGGCCTTTCTGTCCCGTATACCAGAATGTGGACGCGCTGCCGCATACTGCTCCTGAGGAACTCAAGGCGAACCTTCTTGCACAGCTGACTTCTCCTGTGAGGTGGACGGACCAGACTGTCAATATGATTTCGGACGGCATGACCGGGTTTGCCGAATATGGTCCCGGGACGGTGCTGACCGGACTGATTTCGAGAATAAGGAAGACCTTAGCGCGTGGGTGAGGAGTTGGCGGCAATAACCGAAACGCATTATCTCTACGGTAGTTTGCCGAAACTCAGCGCTTGATGATTCTTTCGATCCGGCGTGGGACAGAGGTCAGGATTTCGTAAGGGATGGTGTCGAGAATGTCGGCGAGTTCGCTGATGGTCGGGTCCTGTCCGAAGATGGTCACCGTGTCTCCCACTTTGGCGTCAACTCCCGTAATGTCCAGCATGCACATATCCATGCAGATATTCCCTATAGTCGGAACCCTCTTCCCGTTCAGCAGGAACGAGCCTTTGCCACAGCCGAGGTGGCGGTCGATTCCGTCAGCGTAACCGACGGGAATGGTTGCAGTTACAGTTCCTTCAGGAGCAATTTTCCCGTGTCTGCCATATCCTACGGTCCCGTCCTCAGGAGCAAGTTTCTTGATCTGGAGAATCTTGCATTTCAGCGAAGCCACCGGAGCCAGTCTTACTCCCGGCAATGCGCTGATGCCATATATACCTATGCCGAGCCTGACCATGTCGAACTGGTATTCGGGGAATCTTTCTATTCCGGCCGAATTGAGTATATGCCACAAAGGCCTGTATCCTAAAGCATCGGAAAGTCCGCCGGCGTTTTTCCTGAACATTTCAATCTGTCCGAGCGTGAAACCGTCGCTGTCCGGGTCTTCGGATGCCGCCAAATGCGAAAATATGGATTTGACCCTTACCCTGTCCGTATGTTTCAGATATTCCTCTACTTCGCCGAGTTCGGAACTCATGAAGCCGAGTCGGTGCATCCCCGTATCAAGTTTTATATGGACAGGATAGTTGCGTATATCCCTTTCTTCCAAAATACGGCAGAACTGCTCCAGCGCGCTCAGATTCGGTATGCTCGGTTCGAGATTGTTGTCTATGATTTCGTTGAAGAAGTCCGTTCCGGCAGTAAGGATCAGTATAGGCTTGTGGATTCCTGCATCCCTCAGTTCCATGCCTTCCACGGGGTATGCCACCGCCAGATAGTCCGCTCCGGCATCTGCCATCATACGCGCGAATTCCACCGCCCCGTGACCGTAGGCATTGGCTTTGACCAGCACTAAAAGTCTGGTCTGAGGCTTCAGCAGGCTTCTGAAATATCTGTAGTTCTCCATGCAACCGGAAAGGTCGAGTTCGAGACGTGAAAAGTCATTTTCTCCAAACATTGTAATCCATCTTTTCAAAGGACTGCAAAAGTACCACTTTTTTTGTACTTTTGCGTCATATATTCATTAAGTAATATTCAAATAAGAGTCTGTTATGAATTATCTCTTTCTTGCGGAAGGCTTTGAGATTGTTGAGGCCATGGCTCCGGCTGATATGCTTGCACGTGCGGGCGTCCTTCTGAAAACTGTTTCCATAACTTCAGACTGCCTGGTGCACAGCTCCCATGGCATCGGTGTCGAGGCTGACATGAACTGGAGCGAGTTCAGCGATACTGTTGCCAAAGAAGGCCTTTCAGACCAAGATTTCCTGATTTTTCCAGGCGGGATGCCCGGTTCCGTAAACCTTTCTGAAAAAGACGCGCTTGTGGATCTGCTCCGCAGGCATTTCAGCAGGGGAGGCAATGTGGCTGCCATCTGTGCTGCGCCGAGTGTGGTGCTCGGAAAACTGGGAAATGCCATTGAAGGACGGAATATCTGCTGTTATGCCGGTTTCGAGGATGCATTGGCTGCTCTCGGGGCGAAGGTAGTAATGGAGGATGGCGTGGTTATTGATAGGAATATGGTCACTTCGCGCGGTGCGGGGCACGCAATTGCATTCGGACTTGCAATCGTGTCCGTCTTGTGCGGGCAGGCGCGTGCTGACCAGGTCGCGAAATCAATAATGCTTTAGAATTTTTATCATTTAGGATTATGTCTATCTGGGTAATTATGTTTGCTGTGATGCTGCTTAGTTTTGCAGTGCAGCAGATACTTGAAGTCAAGTTCAGGAAATATTCGCAGATTCCCGCTTCGGGCAATCTTACAGGTGCGGAAGTGGCTCTGAAAATGCTTGACTATTACGGCATTCACAATGTCAAGGTCCGCGAGACGGGCGGCTTTCTCACTGATCATTTCGATCCACGCTCGCTGACCGTAAATCTCAGCCATGATGTCTATTCCGGCAATTCCATAGCAGCACTCGCCGTGGCTGCCCATGAATGTGGCCATGTCGTGCAGCACGCGCAGGGGTATGCTCCCGTAAGGCTGCGCTCTGCTTTAGTGCCTGTGGTGAATTTCTGCAATATGACGGTGCAGTGGGTGCTGCTGGCCGGTGTGATTTTTATCAATGTGTTCCCTTCCCTCATCTGGGTAGGAATATCACTTTTCGCAATGACCACACTTTTCAGTCTCGTCACTCTTCCATGTGAAATCAATGCAAGCAGCAGGGCAGTTTCATGGCTGACAAACAGCGGAACCATCTCCGCCGGCGAAGAAAGGGCCATGGCTGTGGATTCCCTCAAATGGGCAGCCTATACCTATGTCATTGCAGCCATAGGTTCCCTGGCTACGCTGTTCTATTACATAGGGATAGCTTCCAGACGGAATTAGTTGTCATCTTGAGCGCACAGGTAACTGTCATCTTGAGCACATAGGTAACTGTCATCTTGAGCGCATAAGTAATTGTCATCTTGAGCGCACAGGTAATTGTCATCTTGAGCGCAGGCGTGAAACGCCGAAGTCGAAAGATCTGGATTACAATTCCCCTTGTTTTTCGTACAGTTCCAGGAGTCTGGTTTCCTTGCTGTCTATTTCGGCGAGAATGACGCCGATACGTTCTGAGGCCTTGAGTGTCTGCGAATAATCCGAAGAAGGATTGCCGAGCAGTTCCTCAAGGCTTTTCCTTTCTTCTCCCAAACTGTCAAGTTCCGCTTCCAGTCTCTCAAGTTCGCGTTCCTCGTTCCACGTCAGTTTCTTTTTGGCCTGACGCTTCTCCCTGGTGTCGGCCTTTGGCTGGACAGCTTTTTTCTGTGAGGCTTCAAGAGCCTTGACGTAGGCTCTGTATTCGCTGTATGCACCTGTGAAGTCCTTCACTTTTCCGTTGCCGCAGAAAATGAGCAGGTGGTCGGCAAGCCTGTCAAGGAAATGCCTGTCATGGGAGACTATGATAAGACTGCCCTGATATTCCTTGAGATATTCTTCTAAGACATTCAGGGTCACAATGTCCAGGTCATTGGTAGGCTCGTCCAATATCAGCAGATTAGGCTGGCGCATCAGGACCGTAAGCAGGTAGAGTCTGCGCCTTTCGCCTCCGCTGAGCGTGGACAGCTTGTTGTTGAGCATGTCGTGAGGAAAGAGGAAACGGTTGAGCAGGGCAGTGTCATTCACTGTCTCAAGCACTGTCTGGTCCTCGTCGAAACTCATTCCGCTCTGCCTGTAGTAGCCTATATGCAGGGATTCACCGCGCTCGATGCTGCCGGTATAGCCGCTCAGATTGCCAGTGAGCAGGTCTATGAAAGTGCTTTTTCCGACTCCGTTGCGCCCGACTATGCCTACTTTCTCTCCTCTTGCGAAATTATAGGAGAAATGGTCTAAGTAGCAGTCAGGGCCGTAATGGAAACTCACGTCCTTGCAGTCTATGATTTTGCTGCCCAAGCGGTTGGCAAGCTTTGCGCTGTCAGAGAATCCGCTTCCGCTCATTCCTTTTCTGACCGCGGACATATCCACACTCTGCTGGCGTATGACGTCTTCGGACCTGTCTTTCAGACGGTAGAACTCGTCGATTCTGTATTTCGCCTTTCCGCTGCGTGCACATGGCGTGCTCCTTATCCACTCCAATTCCCTGCGGAGAATGTTGCGCACCTTGTCGGTCTGGGCGTTCCAGTTGCTTATCCTTTCGTCCCTCTTTTCCAGGAAGTTCTCGTAGTCGCCGCGATAGCAGTAGACAGCCCCTCGTTCCATTTCCATCACAATGTTGCACACGCTGTCAAGAAAATACCGGTCGTGTGTGACCATAAGCAGCGTACACCTGGCGCGTTTGAGGTAGTTTTCGAGATACTCGATGGCGTCTATGTCGAGATGGTTCGTAGGCTCGTCCATAATCAGAAACTCGGCCTCGGACGCCAGCATTTCGGTCAGGGCCACTCTCTTGACTTCTCCGCCCGAAAGCCCGCCCATGCTCCGCCGCCCGTCTCCGAGCCCGAATTCCGTAAGTATTTTCCTGACTCTCAGTTCATATTCCCATTCCTGCTCATGGTCAAGAGTGGAAACATAACTGCGGCTGTTGCACATTATCTGCGCAAAGATTTCCTTCTCCGGGTCGAAACTATAGTCCTGTTCAAGGAAAGCTATGCGTATGTCCTTCAAAAACATAATCCTTCCGCCGGAATCGCTTTTGTCCTTGCCGGCGAGAATGCGCATGAGCGAGGTCTTTCCGGTTCCGTTAGGTGCGACGAGGGCTATCTTGTCCCCTTCGTTCACATTGAAACTGATGTTCTCGAAGAGGACTTTCGGCCCGTAAGATTTGGAAATGTTTTCTATCTGCAGATAACTTGCCATCGTATCTTCTTTTTTCGTGGACGGCTATTCCCGTTCAGCCGTCTTGTCCGGAGACATCACGATTTCGATGAAGTTCCCCTGGGCGAGAATGGCCTGGAGGGCGTTCTTGATGTCTTCCGCAGTGAAACTCTCGACCGCTTCGGCATATTCGCTGTCGTAGTCGGTGCCCATGTATTCCTTTGTGAGCAGACATGAGAGCCAGTAGCTGTTGTTGATTCTCTTCTCGGAAATGTTCTTCCTGAAGTTTTCCCGCGTGCGGGTCATCTGCTCTTCGGTAGGTCCCTCGAAAGCGAGCTTCTTCAAGCCTTCCTGTGAAAGTTCGATGAGTCTTTCGCACTGGCTCGGGTTGGTGTCGAAATAAATCTGTATGGTCGCCTCCGGAACAGGCTCCGCGCTGATGCCGATGGACGGCTGTGCGCCGTAAGTGCCTCCTTCCTCTTCGCGTAGAGTCTCTATGTAAATCATGTCAAGTATATAGTTGGCGGCATCAAGTACGACAGAGGTCTTCACGGAATAGGGAATACTGGCCGTATATAATTCGAGAACCGTGCTCTTCGGAGTCTGCATGTCGGTCGCAAAGCGGTTTGAAACCTCTCCCTTGACAATTTCAGGGTAGTTTTCCATATTCCACGAACCGGCTTTCCTGCCTTTAGCTATCGAACCGAGGTATTTTTCGCAAAGCGGTTTGAAACTTTCGAGGTCTATATTGCCGACGAATACGGCGGTCAGCCCTGATGCATCGGCGAAAAGACGCCTGTAAGCCTTTTCGTAATCGTCTATGTTCGCTTTCTCAAGAACGCTTTCGTCCAGATTGAGCACTCTCCTGTTGTCGCCGTAGAGTGTCTTGACAATAGCATTCTGAAGTTTGAAATTCGGCTGGTTCACTAAATTCGGGAGGACGGCGCGTATCTGTGCTATGCCCTTGTTGTATTCGTCAGGGTCGAAGCGCGGGTCGGCAAACGAGAGATAAATCAGCTGAAGGGCGGTTTCGATGTCTTTCGGAGCTGTCTGGCCGCTGATTCCGTGGCGTATTCCGCTGATATAGTTGCCTACACTCAGGTTTTTGCCTGCGAGCATCTTGCTGAGTTCGGTGGCGGAGAATCTGGATATACCTGTGTTCTGGTTGAAGAGGGTATATACATTGTCCTCAAAAGAATACAGCTCCTCATCGCTGAGAAGGGTGCGTCCGCCGTTTTTGTAGAGACGGAAGAGAACCTGGTCTTTCTTGTATTCTGTTGGAAGTACAATCACTTTTACGCCGTTTTTCAGGGTCCATTCAGTCGCTCCGAAT
>CABQAB010000107.1 GCA_902461985.1 uncultured Bacteroidales bacterium
CGGTCAGCGCCCGTGGCTGTGGTGGAATGTAAGCGGCCGGATGTGGAAATAGATGCTGACGTACTGGCACAGGCTGCGCGCTACAACCTGAGTCTGGATATAAGATGGGTGTTTCTGACGAACGGGCGGCAGACAGTGGCGCTGAAACGTATGGAAGACGGAAGTCTTGTGAATCTGCCTGCTCTGCCGGGATATGGGGAGATGGCGGCAGGAAGAGTGGCGGCCGGCGGAACAGAATCCGAATGAGCAGGCCACAAGTGAAAGAGTATGAATATGGAAGAAATAAATAAATACGATGATTTTTTGTCTGCCCCGATTTTTTCCCTGCTCGCAGAAGTGGCAGAGGAAACGGGGCTCAGGGCTTATGTGATAGGTGGTTATGTGAGAGACTGCTTTCTCGGCAGGCCTTCTGACGACGTGGATGTCGTCGTGGAGGGCAGCGGAATCGAATTTGCCGGAAAGGTTGCGGAGAAACTTGCTGTCGGAAGCCACAAAAAGAGCCTGAATGTGTCTGTGTTCAAGAATTTCGGTACGGCTATGATAAAGTACCATGGTCTGGAATTGGAGTTCGTGGGGGCGAGAAAGGAAAGTTACCGCCGTGAGTCGAGAAAACCTATTGTAGAAGACGGTTCGTTGAGGGATGACCAGCTGCGCAGGGATTTCACCATCAATGCCATGGCATTCAGTCTCCAGAAAGAGGATTTTGGAGCGCTGGTAGACCCGTTCGGCGGCATCAGAGACCTCTCGATGGGCATAATCCGCACACCTTTGGACCCTGATACGACTTTCAGTGACGACCCGTTGAGGATGATACGTGCAATCCGTTTCGCTACCAAACTGTCCACGGAAAAATGCCGTTTCAGCATAGTCCCTGAGGCATTGGATGCCATCAGACGCAACAGAGACCGTCTTTCCATACTGTCAAGGGAAAGGATTGCCGAGGAACTGAACAAGATTCTGATGACGCAGCAGCCCTCCATGGGTTTCCGCCTCCTGGATGACACCGGGCTTTTAGATATCATACTGCCTTCCTTGACCGCCTTGAAAGGAGTAAGTTCGGTGGACGGTCATGGGCATAAGGACAACTTCGAACATACTCTCCAGGTCCTGGACAATGTTGTGAGTTTCGAGTCAGGAATCGAGGGCAGAACTCCGAATCTCTGGCTGAGGTGGGCGGCTTTGCTTCACGATGTGGGCAAGGCGAGAACTAAAAGATACGACCCGAAACTCGGCTGGACTTTCCATGGCCATGAGGTCGTGGGAGGGCGTATGGTTCCGAAAATTTTCGCCTCTCTGAAGCTTCCCCTGAATGAGAAGATGGAGTTCGTGAAGAAACTGGTGGAACTGCATCTTCGTCCTATAGCCCTTGTTACGGAGGAAGTTACGGATTCGGCTGTGAGGCGCCTGCTGTTCGATGCGGGGGATGACATAGACGAGCTGATGATTCTCTGCCATTCTGACATTACTTCCAAGAATCTGCGCAAGGTTGAACAGCTGCACGCCAATTTCGAACTCGTGAGCCGGAAATTAGTGGAGGTGGAGGAGAAGGATGCGCTGCGCAATTTCAAGAATCCAATTGACGGAGAGTATGTCATGCGCCTTTTCGGAATCAGTCCGTGCCGGGAGATAGGTGTTCTTAAAGAATATGTGAAGAACGCTATTCTTGACGGGAAGATTCCCAATGAGTTTGAAGCGGCTGACAGATACATGAGGGAAAAAGCGTCAGAAATGGGTCTGCGTCCGCTTGAGTGATAGTCCTTGTAGAGCCGTAGTCTCGTGGACGGCAGTCAGGACGGTCCCAGGAAGGGATATGTTTGATAAGACGGTTCCCGGAAGGGATATGTTTGATAATTTGAATTAACAGGTCAATATGGATGCGGAAAGCGGCAACAGACTGGACTCGCTTATAGAGCAGTTCCTGATAAGGATTCGCAGTGTCAGGCGTTATTCTGCGCGGACCTGTGAAATCTACTCGGACGTGCTCCGGCGTTTCTCGGAGTATCTTGCCGGTACGTATACCGCTGCCGCCCCCGTGACCGATATGCACGCCCTTCTTGAGCCGCGTCTGCTGAGGGAATACGAAGTACATCTTCTCGACGGCTGCGGACTCGGCGCCAAGACCGTGAATCTCCATCTCAGCGTACTCAGCAGCTTCTGCTCATTTCTCATACTTTCCGGCGAACTCAAATCCAATCCCGTCAAGTCGGTACGCCGTCCGAAACTCCCTTCGCGCCTTCCTGACTTCTACCGGGAAGACCAGCTCCGCCAATATTTCAGCAAAACGGAAATCTATGCCTCCGAAGAATATCTCCGCACTTTCGAAGCCGAACTGCAGGCCGGTCAGGAAAAAGCAGCCAAAGAACTTTACCAGAAGCGTCTGGAACGTGTGCTGATATCCACTCTCGCAAATCTCGGAATACGGCGCAGTGAGCTGATTTCCTTGAATATACGCAATTTTGACAGTGGCCGTAGAGTCATGGCTGTAAGGGGAAAAGGAGATAAAATGCGGGAAATTCCCGTCGTAGATAGTTTATCTGAAGAATTATTCCTATATTTGAAAGCAGTTGAGTTTATGAAGGGAGGGAAAAGGTCTGCAGAAGAGCCTATGTTTGTTACCTGGGATGGCAGAAGGATTTATCCTATGCTTGTGGACAGAGCCGTCAAAGGCGATTTCGCCGGCTTGTCGGGAGTTACCGGACGACGCTCGCCCCATGTTCTCAGACATACTCTTGCCACAGAACTGCTTGACAGCGGCACCGACTTGAACTCTATCAAGGAAATGCTGGGCCATTCGTCTTTGGCAGCTACGCAGGTCTATACCCACAACTCCATAACGAAACTGAAACAGGTTTATGAATCGGCTCATCCAAGGGCCAAGAACAAAGGAGGTAATTATGGAGATTAGAGTTCAATCTATCCGTTTCGACGCAGATCAGAAACTTTTGGATTTCATTGACAAGAAGTTGGGAAAACTTTCGAAGTTCCATGACTCCGTAATTGGAGCAGAGGTCAGACTGTCGTTGCTGCAGGAACACAACAACAAGAATGTATGGGTGAGAATCCAGATTCCGGGCAATGACATCGTTGTGGAAAGAAATGCTGCTACGTTCGAGGATGCTATCGTGGATTGTGCGGACATTCTCAAGGAAAAACTGACGAGAGTCAAAGAAAAGCAGGCAAAATAATCTTTATTGGTGGGGCAGTTTATTTTTTGAAGATTACTTACTACATTTGCGGCGCGGCTGACAAAGTCTTATGACAGGTTTTTTCAGTCCGCCCGCTTTTTTAAACAATACAGGGATGGCAAAAGGTTATGAAGATCTGGACGGAGTCTGCGCGAGGCTTGTCGCCGATGCGAAGGCGAAGCGTTTCGCACCGGTCTATCTGCTGACGGGAGATGAGGACTATTATGTCGACTTGGTGTGCAATGCTGTGATTGACAATGCCTTTGATGACGAGAGCGAAAGGGATTTCAACCAGATGATATTCTACGGGGCGGACACCGATGCCGATACAGTCATAACCGCAGCCCGCCGCTATCCCATGTTTGCGGAGCGGCAGTTAGTGGTGGTGAAGGAAGCCCAGATGCTGAGGAACCTCGATGAGCTCGCGCTCTACTGTGAGAAGCCCCTCGAAACCACGGTGCTCGTAATCGCAATGCACGGAGGCACGGTCGACAAGCGCAAGTCTCTGTATAAATCGGTGTCTAAAATAGGCGTCGTGGTGGAATCAAAGCAAATCCGTGACTACGAAATGCCCCGGTGGATTTCCTCCTATTTCTCATCGAGAGGCTTGTCGATAGAGCCGGAAGCAGCCGAACTGCTTGCTGAATATGCGGGTGTGGATATGTCCAAAATAGCCGTCGAGACCGACAAGATGCTCAAGAATCTGCCTCAGGGCACTGTTTCGGTGACGGTAAGGGATATCGAGACCAATGTCGGCATAAGCAGGGAATACAGCATTTTCGAGCTCACGAGGGAACTGTCCATGAAAAATTCAGCCAAGGCCCTCAAGATAGCCTCCTATATGGGCGCGTCGGCCAAATTCGCCCTTCCGATGGCGACTGCCGCACTCTTCACCCATTATTACAGAATATTGAAATACCATGCCCTGCTTAAGTCCAGGCCAGGTGCCGGCAGCGCGGAAAAAGCTTCACTTTTAGGTGTAAACCCCTATTTTCTAAGGGAATATGACACGGCTGTGCGAAACTATCCTCTCGGAAAATGTATGTCCGCCATAGCCCTCCTCCGGGATTATGACTATAAGGGCAAGGGCGGAGAGACGGGGGAGGCCTCTCCCGGTGAACTTTTAGTGGAACTGGTAGCCAGACTGTTGAGTTAGCCAGACTGTTGAATTGGCACAACAAGAAATTTTTTGAATACAGCAATATGAAACTCATTGAATGCAGGGAAATCTGCAAGTCCTTCGGAGAGAAAGTGGCATTGGACAATGTCAGCGTCTCTTTTGAAAAAGGCAGGATTTTCGGTCTTCTCGGTCCCAACGGTGCCGGCAAGACCACTCTTATCAGGATTGTAAACCGCATCGCCATTCCAAATAGCGGAGAGGTTCTGTTCGAAGGCAGGCCGATTACCCAGAACGATGTGGAGAAGATAGGATATATGCCGGAAGAAAGGGGACTCTACCGCAAAATGAAAGTCGGGGAGCAGGCTCTTTTCCTCGCCCGTCTCAAAGGCATGTCATCAGCCGAGGCGGAAAGGGAACTGAAAAAATGGTTCGTGAAGTTCGGCATGGAGTCGTGGTGGAACAAGAAAGTCGAGGAACTTTCCAAGGGTATGGCCCAGAAGGTACAGTTCATAACCACTGTGGTGCACAAGCCGTCCCTTCTGATTTTAGACGAGCCGTTCAGCGGTTTCGACCCTGTGAATGCAATGCTGATACGCAACGAAATCCTTGCCCTGAGGGATGCGGGAGCGACAATTGTGCTTTCTACCCACAATATGGAGTCGGTCGAGGAACTCTGCGATGACATAGCTCTCATCAACAAGTCACGTCTTGTGGTTTCCGGCCGTCTGGACGAAATCCGCCGCCGCTACGGGAACAACAATGTCGAAGTCATCTACACTGCCCGGAAGCCATTGGAGGCTGTAGATGGGCAGTTCCGTGTGCTTAGCGACGAAAACAGGGACGGGGTCCAGACCGCAGTCATCGCTCTCGAAAACGGGGTGGAATCCAACGCGATAATCCCGTCATTGCTGGAGCAGGCGAAGCTGCGCTCGTTCAGGGAACTTGTGCCGCGCATGAACGACATTTTCATCGATTTGGTCAAAGAATCTAAATAGTAAAATCAGAATATCATGAATTTCAGAAATATAGGTATCGTCATCTCCAGGGAGTTCATGACGAGGGTCAAGAAGAAATCCTTTCTTGTCATAACATTTCTCGGGCCGGTCCTTTTTGCGGCAATCGCCATAATCCCGTCTCTCATCATGTTCTTCGCCAACGACGACGGCAAGAAAATCGCGGTCGTGGATGACTCCGGCATAGTCATGCCTGTACTTGAATCCAATGATTCATACGTCTTCGAAGACTATGCGGGCAGGGATATAGACTCGCTCAAAAGCAATCTGAAGGAGTACGGAATAGATGTGCTTATGCTGGTGTCGCCGGTCGTGGATTCCACAAGGAGCGTGAATGTGGTGACTTTCTCGGACAAGGCATTGAGCATGGACACCAAAGAAGCCATAGAGAACAGGGTTGATGAGGCGGTGGAGGCCTACAGGATAACTCTCAGCGGCATAGACGGGCTGAAGGACATTATGGATGAGGTCAAGTCCGACGTCACGATTACGACTTATACGGTGGATGATTCAGGAGAGGCAAAACTCGACTCGGCGGAGGTCAAGATGATTGTTTCCATGCTTTTGGGAATGGTTATATACATGTTCATAACCATGTTCTCGGCTATGGTGATGTCTTCCGTAATAGAAGAGAAGTCCAGCAGGGTGGTCGAGGTGCTGATTTCTTCTGTCAAATCCATTGAACTGATGTTCGGAAAGATAATAGGTGTGGCCTGTGTGGCCCTTACGCAGTTCCTGCTTTGGGTTATGCTTACCGTGGCAATAGTTTCCGTAGTCGGAGGCATAGTCGGCTTCGATTCCATTGCCAAATCCCAGACGGAGATGACCGCAATGCCTGGAGGTGCTGCCATCAATCCTGAAGAAATAGCCCAGAGCATGGCGGATGAGGACTTGTCCATAGTTTCGGCTCTCATGGATTTGAACTACACAGAGATTATAGTTTCTTTCATCGTATTCTTCGTCCTCGGCTACCTTCTCTACGCATCGCTTTTCGCAGCCATCGGTTCGGCTGTGGAGAATGAGGCTGACAGTTCCCAGCTGCAGATTCCGGTGACAATTCCTATGCTCATAGGCTTTTTTATCGCAATCTATGCTTTCAAGTCTCCTGACAGCCAGCTTGCCATCTGGGGATCTATGATTCCTTTCACTTCTCCTATCGTGATGCTTGCGCGGATTCCTTTCGGCGTGCCGGTATGGCAGCTTGTCCTTTCGATTGGTCTTCTGCTTGTTACTTTCGTGCTTTGTGCATGGATGTCGGCGAAAATCTATCGGGCAGGTATCCTTTCTTTCGGAAAGAAATCCACCTTCAAGGATTTGTGGAAATGGCTTAAAATGAAATGATTATGAAGAGGTATCTGACTTTTCTCTCCTGTCTTTTCGTGTCCTGCGCCTTCTGTGCGGCACAAGTGAACGTGAAATCATGGACTCTGACGCCCATGGACGGCAGCAGGGTAGGGGCGGTTTCGCCTTCCGCCGACAATGTGGACGAGACTCTCGGAACAGTTGAAAAT